>CADAFW010000062.1 GCA_902787295.1 uncultured Bacteroidia bacterium | reverse complement strand
TCAATGTTGGCGTAGTCCGGGCGGATGTCCATCAGTTCGCTTATGCTCCTGCGGCTCCTGTCCTCGGCGTACTCCTGGAAGAACTCTCCTATCTGGTAGAACAGCATCACGGCTATGGCTTCGTTGTAGTCCCCGCTCTTCTCATAGATGGCGAGCCCGAATGCTCCGAGCGTGGCTACGGCCATCAGGAAATGCTCGTCGAGCAGTTCGTGCTCGCGGATGCCCGAAACCGCCTCGCCGAGGACGTCGAATCCTATAAGGAGATAAACCGCGAAGAACAGCACGAACTTCGTCACGCCTTCCACCGGCAGGAAATTGAATGCTACCGTGAGCACCGCGGTCAGGACTATCCTGGCAATCATTACCTTGTCTTTCATATATCTTGCTTTTTATTAATCACTTGGCTGCCGGAACAATCCTTCCGACGGTACAAAGGTACTGATGCCGGGGTGCAACCGGGTTGCAAATGTGCGCCCGATTTGTTTTCTTTGTTATATGCGCGAAGAAGAATCCATACTTGCCGGGCACGGCGTGAAAGTCACGGCCAACAGGATACTCATCCTGCGCGCGCTGATGAATGCACGCGCGCCGCTATCGATGACCGAACTGGAGACCCGGCTCGAGACCATAGATAAATCCATCATTTCCAGGACCCTCGCGGCATTCAAGGAGCACCATCTCGTCCATCACATCCTCTCCGGGGACGAGTCGCGCTACGAACTCTGCCACGTCCACGGGGACCACGGGAACAACGACGACGAGCACGTGCATTTCTTCTGCGAGAAGTGCAGGCGCACCTTCTGCCTGGAAGAACTGGAAATCCCTGCCGTAGCGTTCCCGGAAGGGTTCGAGGTCAGCGAGATCAACTTCGTTGCCACGGGTATCTGCCCGGACTGCCGAAAGAAAGCGTAATTACATACAAATGAGATATTTAAGTGTACTCGCGGCCGTCGCCGCCTTCTCGTTCGCATCCATCCTCCCGACCCGCGCGGCAGTGAAGGATGTCATCCCGGTGAATACGGAAAACAGTTCCCTCATCCTGGTCGTCGAGGACGACGGCGCGGTGGACTTCCGGGCCTACGGCGGAAGGATAGCGCGGCCGGAGCAGTTCGCCGGGATGGACCTCTACGGCGACCATCATATCCATAACAACATAGCCGCCTACGCCGCTCAGGGCGGATTTTATGTAGGAGCTCCCGCTCTCGCGGTCACCTATGCCGACGGCGGCGTGAACACCGAACTGCGCTATGTTTCGCACGAGACCCGTGCCGTTTCCGAAGGCGTGGAGAGGACCGTCATCAGGCTCCGCGACGCGAAGCAGCCGCTCGAGGTGAGGCTCGTGTACGTGGCCTACCGCGACGAGGACGTGATAGAGACCCACGCCGAGATAGTCAATACCGGCAGGAAGGAGATAGTGCTGCGCGACTACTATTCCTCCACCATGGGCTTTTATGCCGAAAAATACCTTCTGACCCGATTCTGGGGCTCCTGGGCCCACGAATGGCAGGTGGAGAGGGTGCAGCTGCCGCACGGCGTGACCAGCATCGAGGACCTTTGCGGCACGCGCACCACGCACAAGGGCAATCCGTCCTTCATGCTCAGCCTGGACGCCGATTCCTTCAGCGAAACCTCAGGCGAGGTGGTGGCCGGCGCGCTCAAGTGGAGCGGCAACTACAAGATAGATTTCTGCCGCGATGAGACCGGACGCCTCCAGGTCAACGCCGGAATCAATCCGCAGAACGCGGAATGGCACCTCGGGAAAGGGGAGACCTTCGTGACTCCCGACATGGTCTATACCTATTCCGCAGCCGGCGCGGGGCAGGCCAGCCGCAACCTGCACGACTGGGCCCGCAGGACCGCCCTCTATGATGCAACGGCCGTCGCCCCCACGCTGCTGAACAGCTGGGAGGGCGCCTATTTCACCTTCGACACCAAGACCATCACCGACATGATCGACGATGCAGCGTCCGTGGGGCTGGAGATGTTCGTGCTGGACGACGGCTGGTTCGGCAACGGCGAATTCGCCCGCAACAGCGACCGCAGCGGCCTCGGGGACTGGCAACTGAACACTTCCAAGCTGCCCGAAGGCATCTCCGCGCTCGCGGACTACGCCCATTCCAAGGGCCTCAAGTTCGGCATCTGGATAGAGCCGGAGATGGTCAATCCCAAGTCCGAACTGTACCTGAGGCATCCGGAATGGGTGGTGCACGAGGAAGGCCGCGAACTGATGACCCTGAGGAACCAGTACCTGCTGGACCTCACCAATCCCGCGGTGCAGGACTTCGTCTTCGACACCTTCGACTCGGTGATGAAGATGGGGGACATAGACTATGTCAAATGGGACTGCAACCGCCACGCGCTCAACATCGGCTCATCCTCTCTCAAGCACCAGTCCCACTTCTACACCGCCTATGTCCAAGGGCTCTACAGCGTGCTTGCACGCATACGCGAGGCCTATCCCAAGGTAATGATCCAGTCCTGCTCGTCCGGCGGCGGAAGGGTGGACTACGGCGTGCTGGGCTATACCAATGAAGTATGGGTGAGCGACGATACCGACGCCGGCATCCGCACGGAGATGCAGTACGGCTTCAGCCTCATATATCCGTCACTCATCATGGGGTCCCACATCTCGGCCGTCCCCAATCACCAGTCCGGACTTGTCACCGGCATCAAGTACCGTACGGACATAGCCGCGTCGGGCCGCCTGGGAGTGGAACTGCAGCCCAAGCAGATGACCGCAGAGGAGAAACGCGTCGTGACCCGCGCCGTGCAGCAGTACAAGCAGTTCCGGGACATAGTCTTCTACGGCGACCTCTACCGCCTGCAGTCGCCCCTGGAGGGCCCGGACGCCGCCAACCTGTACGTTTCCAAGGACAAGAAGCGCGCGGTGCTCTTCGTCTATCATACGAAGATGGTCGTGCAGGCTTTCTCTCCCCGCATAAAACTCGATGGCCTTGCAGACGGGGTCTACAAGGTCACCGAAATGAATTGTGATAAATCCTGTTTCTGGGGCGACGGCCGGGAATTCGATTCCGATTTCCTGGAGAATTACGGACTCAACCTGAAACTCCGAAACCCTCTGACCAGCGCCGTATTCCTGCTAGAACAGGTATCCCATGTTGATATAGACCGCCCCTGAGCCGTCCTGGTTGTAGTGGGCGCTGTTCTTCATGAAGTGGCTGAGCGGCGTGCCGTATTCGAACGCCACGATGAAGTTCTCGTTCATGATGAACCTGAGGCCTGCGCCGAAGGTGATGTGGGGTGCGTCTTTACCGTTCAGGACATAGGTGTCATACAGGGCCTTGGTCGCAAAGCCGCGGGCATCCACCGGTTTGTAGTCGGTATTCATCTTGCGGGTCACCACGGATCCGTCGGTGAAGATGTTGGTGGCGATGGCGAAGTTCTGGTTGATGAACTGGAACCTGAGGAACCTCCAGCGGAGTTCTGCCGTCCAGAGGGCGGTGTCCAGACCGACGTTCCTTGCGCGCATTATGCCTCGGGTGGTCTTGTAGCCGCCCATTCCGTCGAAGTCATTGTCGCTTCCAAGCACCGTGAGGTAGTTCATCGCATAGTACGGGGCGTAGTTCCCGATGGTTCCCTGGTAGTTGAGCCTGTAGGCGAAGGTGAGCACGTCGTTGCCCACGAGCGGGAGATACTGCCTCCAGTTGAGGACGTAGGTGGTGTGCTGTGCGGTGGTTCCGAGCCAGGAGGGAGCGTAGTTGATGTGCGCGTCCGCCCAGATGCCCCTTGAAGGAGCGCCTTCCTTGTCGCGGGTGTCATATTCGATACCGGCGCGGAGTGCGCTGATGATGCCGCCCTTCGCATCCTGTGCGGAGATGATTCCCCAGGACTGGTAGTAGTCGAAGAGGGTGGGCTGGCTTGCGGGGAACACCTTGTCCGCCGGCTTGCCCTGGTTGATGCTGGCATAGTCGATGGTGCCGGTGTTGACCAGCTTGAAGTGGTAGCCCGCGGTCCAGTGGAGGTTCTCGGTGATCTCGCCGATGAAGTCAGCCCTCACGATGGCCATCTTCTGGGCGCGCCTGTAGAACGGGTGGAACGGGAAATCGACACCGGCGGCGCCTGCATCTATCCTGGTATGGTCGTAGAATGCACCGTAGCCGTTGAAGCCGTAGAAGTCGAAGGCCTTGTCTATCTCATATTTGAGCGATGCGGCGAAGCGCACGCCCGGGAAGATGTTGAACCTGTCGTACATGAGGTCATAGGCCTGCGAACCCTTGGTGAAATAGTATCCTCCGAGATACCATTTGGACTTGTAGTAAGGGTAGGAAGAGCCGTCGCCGTAGTTGTAGATGTTGAGGAGGGCGCCGAGCTGGAAGCCCTTGTCCGCATCGTATGCAACGGCGGGGAGAGGACCGAAGTTGAGTCCGGTCTTGACGTTTTCCGTTTCCTGTGCTTTTGCGGAAATGGAAACCAAAGCCGCAATCGCTGCGGCGATGACAATGAGTCTGGATTTCATTATTTAGTGTTTTGTGGTTATGACTGGTTACAATTATCCAATGTTCTAGACTGCCGTATAACCTCCGTCCACAGGGAGCATGACGCCGGTCACATAGCTGGATGCCGGGCTGCTGAGGAAGATGGCGGTGGTGTCCAGCTCGCCCTCCACTCCGTAGCGCTCCTGAGGGATGACGGTCCTTGCATACTCCTTGAAAAACTCGCTTTCGAGGGTCTCTGCGGTGAGAGGGGTGTGGAAGTATCCCGGGCAGATGGAATTCACGGTGATGCCGTGCTTGCCCCATTCGGCTGCAAGTGCGCGGGTGAGATTCACCACGCCGCCCTTGGCTGCGTGATACGGGGATGCGGGAGCGACCTTGTTGCCTACGAGTCCGTACATGCTGGCGATGTTGATGACCCTGCCGTAGCCGGCCGGGATCATGGCCTTCTTCGCGACTGCGCGGGCGAACCTGAAGGTGCCGAAGAGGTCGATCTGCATCTCGTTGTAGAACTGCTCGTCGGTGATGTCCTCGGCCGGAGCCACTGCGCCGGTGCCGGCATTGTTGATGAGGATGTCTATCCTGCCGAAACGCTTCATCACTTCGTCGACGGTCTTCTCCACCATGGCGGTGTCGGTGATGTCGCAGCGGATGGGCAGGGTCTCCACCTTGAACTCATCGCTGATCATCTTGGCGACTTCCTTGAGCTTGTCTTCGCGTCTTGCTACGGGAACGATGTTGCATCCCTGGTTTGCGAGGGCGCGTGCCATCTGCACGCCGAGGCCGGTGGAGCAGCCGGTGACGATGGCTACCTGTCCGGTGAGGTCGAAATAATTTTTCTTCATGGTTATAATTTGATGTCTTCTTGTTTGAGGAACCCGTTCATCAGGGCATAGACCGTGAGGCCGGCTATCGTCTTGATGCCGAGTTTCTGGGTTATATTCTTCCTATGGGTGGTTACCGTGAATATGGAGATGTTGAGCTTGTCTGCTATCTCCTTGTTGGTCAGGCCTTTGGCTACCTGGGTGATGATTTCCTTCTCGCGGTTCGAGAGGATGCCGCCCTGTTCTCCGCCCTCTTGCTCCAGCAGTTCGGCGAGGGGCAGCAGAAGCTTCTCCTCCACTTTGGTGTGGCGGCGCATCGCTTCCTGGATCTGGAGGATGCGTATGAGCACCTGGTACATTTCCGTGCTGGTGCTCGACGGCGGGAGATAGGTCATCACGATGTTCTTGAAGTCGTCTATCTTCTCGTCCACGTTGCTGTGCATCTCGCTGATCATGCCGACGGAGAGGCAGGAGTCGTGCTTCCCGTCCAGGAGGTCCTCCACATAGCGGAACACCACGTCCTCCTCGAAGCTGATGTGGCGCTTCATCTCGGCGTCGTACTCGTCGAAGAAACGGTTCACGATGGCGCTGTTCTCGGCCGAGCAGTGTTCAGCCATCCTGTGCACGCCGTCGTGGAGCATCTTGAAGGAGTTCTGTATGTAGTCACAGTGGGAGGTGCGGAGGAAGGACAACAGCACCGGGATGTCGGAAGTCCTGAGGCTCTCCATGTCTATCTGGGGATTCTCCTGCGTGTAGATGTCGCAGATCGTGGAGAACAGTTCGGGAGACACTCCGTTCGCGGCGCATACCTCTTCCACGGTCATGTCACCGAATCCCAGTTTGAAGCCCATCAGATGCATGAGCCGCAGGATCGTCGGGTTGTCGTTTATGAACCTTTTGAACTTCTTGTTGGACATATCCGTTGCAAATATACCAAATTGTGAGCAGATTATTAAATTTGTAAGCGAATGAAAGGAAAGGAATCGAACCACCCCCTCCGGCATCCGGTCCTGCTCGCGATGCACGCCGCCCTGCTTCTCATAGTCGCCGGTGCCCTCGTCACGCATTTCTTCTCCAAGACCACCGAACTGCGCATCTACGAGGGGGAGACCAATACGCAGCTGCCCTTCTCCGTCAAGCTCGAATCCTTCAGCGTGGTCAGCCATCCGGACAGCGACCTTCCGGCCGACTATGTGTGCGTCATCGAGGTGGATGACGGCAAGGCCAGGGAAACGGCCGAAGTGTCCGTCAACCGAGTCTATCGCAAGGACGGCTACAAGTTCGTCCTCAAGGGCCACGACATGTTCTACACCGGCGCATCCTTCATAGTGACCCGCGACCCGTGGGGCACGGGGCTCGTGTTCGCCGGGTATATCCTGCTCCTGCTGAGCATGGCAGGCTTTTTCTTCGTGAAGGATACGCTCTTCCGCTCGGCCCTCTCCAGAATCAACTCCAAAGCTCCGCGTCAATGATACCCGCCTCCGTAACCACGGCCCTCCTCGGCCGTCCGTTCGTCCCTGCCACGCTGCTCGTGACCGGAGGCGTCGTCCTGTTCCTGCTCGCCTGCTTCGGAAAGAAGTCTTCCGAGCCCGCCGGAAGGGTCCTGGGTGCGCTGGGAGCCATATATCTGACCATCGTGCTCGCCCTGCGCTGGCACGTGTCCGGCCACGTCCCCATGGCCAGCGGCTTCGAGATGATGATGGTCATCGCCTGGGCGGCCTGCCTGCTCGTCGCGCTCGCCGGAAGCAGATTCTCCGCTTTCCGTCCGATGGGCGTGCTGCTGGCGGGATTCGCGACGCTCGTGGCCGCGCTGGGCAAATCCACTCCCGACGCCGGTCCGCTTTCGCCTTCGCTGGCCTCGCCGTTCCTTGCGGTCCACGTGTCCTGCATGATGTTCGCCTACACCCTTTTCGGCCTGCTGGCGCTGTGCGGCGCGATGGGACTCATAGTCAGGGACGCCGGAGTACGCCGGGACCTTGCCGACAGGGGACTGGTCGTGCTTTATCCCGCCCTCTTCCTGATGACCGCCGGCACCATTGTGGGCTCGTTCTGGGCCAACGTGTCGTGGGGTACCTACTGGAACTGGGATCCCAAGGAGACCTGGGCGCTCGTCGTGATTATCGTCTACAGCCTGCCCCTGCATTCGCAGGTATTCAAGTTCCTGCAGAAGCCGGAACGGTTCCACCTTTTCTGCATCCTGGCGTTCCTCACGGTGCTTTTCACCTACTTCGGGGTCAATCTCCTGCTGGGCGGGATGCACAGTTACGCAGGCTGATTTTTCAGCGGGAAAGGCTATATTTGCATATATGAAGACATTGATCCACTTGCTGGCAGCGCTTTGCCTGCTCGCTTTCCCCGCCGTATCCTGCGGCAGGACCGCCGTAGTCAAATCCCCGGACGGCACCCTGGTGCTTTCCGTGAATCTTGCGGAACGGAGCTATGACGTAAGCTTCGACGGGCGTACCGTCATTGCCGGCAGCACCGCGCAGATGGCACTGGACGGCCTGGGGGAGGCCTGGCCGGATGGTGCGAGGGTGAAAACCGCCCGGAAGACCGGGGTGAAGGAGCACATCGTCGCGCCTTTCTACCGCCAGGCGGAGTTCGATTATTCCTACAATGCGCTGTCGCTCGATTTCCGCAACGGCTTCGGGATGGAGTGGCGCGTGAGCGACGACGGCGTGGCCTATCGTTTCACCACCTCGAAGGCCGATACCCTCACCGTGCTCGGCGAAGCTGCGGACTTCCTCTTCGCTGAGGATTACGAACTTACATATTGCCACAACGACAGCAAGAGCCCGTACAAGACCTCGTTCGAGGGCCTGTACAGGACCTGCCGGCTTTCCGAGGGGACGCCGAATGCGGAGTTCCTCCCGTCATCCGTGGACATAGGCGCCGGCAGGGTCACCATTGCCGAATCCGACGTCCGCTCCTATCCCGGGGCCTTCCTGCGCGGGAAGGGAGGCGGTTTTAGCCTCGGGCTGGAGTTTCCGCCGTATCCGGAGAAGGACTTCATAGCGGTCAGCGCAGGTGCTCGGACGCCCTTTCCGGCCCTTGCGCCATAGGGGACGACCTTTCCTGGATCAAGCCGGGCTTCTGCTCCTGGGAATGGTGGAACGACTGGGGCCTGGAGGGGGTCCCGTTCAAGCCCGGCATCAACGATGAAACCTATCGCCATTACATAGACTTCGCCGCCGCCCACGGGCTGGAATACGTGGCTCGACCTGCAGGGCCTTGCGGATTATGCCGCGCAGAAGGGCGTGCGCCTTATCCTGTGGGCCGTTTTCGACAGGCTCCTGGCCGATGCCGACAACGTTTTCGCGCGCTATGAGAAGATGGGCATAGCGGGCTTCAAGCCCGATTTCTACAACCGCTACGACCAGGTCGCGGTGGAGGCCGTCGCCAAGGTCGCCGAATCCGCCGCGCGTCATCATATGCTTCTAGACCTCCACGGTTTCTTCCCTCCAGAGGGGCTCAACCGCCGGTATCCCAATATCCTCAATCACGAGGGCGTCTATGGCCTGGAGGCCTGCAAATGGTGCCCGCAGGACAGGGATATGCCGGAAAATGAGTGCATGGTGGCCTTCCTGCGCCAGATGGCGGGATTCTGCGACTACACCCCCGGCGCCATGCGCAACATGACCAGGACCGGCTTCGTCGCGGACAATTCGCATCCCGGATCGATGGGCACCAGGGCGCGCCAGGTGGCGCTTTACGGCGTGTTCGACGCGCCGCTTGCAATGCTCTGCGACAGCCCTACCAATTATGGGAAAGAAGGGGAGACGGTCGATTTCATAGCCTCCATTCCCAGGGATTGGAAAAAGAAACTCGTGCCTGCCGGAAAACTTGGCGACTACATAGTCGTCGCGCGTGAATCCGGGACCGGCTGGTATGTCTTCGGAATCACCGACTGGGAGGCCCGTGACGTGGAATTCACTATGGATTTCCTGCCGGAAGGGGAGTGGAGTTACAAGGCCTTCCTGGACGCGGACGATGCCGCCGCCGAGCCGGAGCACTACAGGTTTGAGACGGGAACCCTGACGTCGGGAGCGTCATTCCGGGCCCATATGGCACCCGGAGGGGGTTTCGTGATCGCCCTTTTAAAGGAATAGCTATTTTGCCGGCTTCAGATACTGCAGGCAGGTCTTCATGACCGCGGCCTGCTCATCCCCGCTGCTGATGGTCTCGATGGGGACACCAAGGCTCACCACGGAATAGGTCGGCGTGCTGTACACCACGCCCGCAGGGATGTCGCTCGAAGTGTAGCGCGCCCATACCTTGCCCTTGTCGTCCGCGGGCTCGAGTCCGTCGGGGCATTCCACGCAATACACGTCCGGATTGGGTTTCGTGCGGAACGAGATGGTTCCGAACCTGACCCTCCGCACGCCGGTGAAGCTGCCGCTGCCGGTGCCGTAGGTGTTGGAGAGCTTGTATCCCAGGACCTCCTGCACGAACGCCCTGGTGCCTTCCGAAGGCTCTTCGGGGATGGGGTAGATCCTCGTCCAGGCGTCTGTGCCTATGCTGGAACCGCTGATGAGGACGCTGCGCCCGAGCCCGGTCCAGATCCTTATTGCAGATTGCAGCGCGGCGGGGAAGACTTCGAAGCGGGCGGCCTTCCTGCCGGTGCCGGTCATCGTCGTCACCTGCTTGCCGCAGATGAGGTCCAGGATGGTCGCGGAATCGCTGGTGGTGCCGTTCTCGAACGCCTTGTGGGAGCAGGATTCGAATGCGAAGCCCTGCGACATCAGGGCCTTGCCGTGGACGTAGGGGTAATCGAAGGTATTGCCGGCCACGATGTTGCCCGCCTGGTCGGTGTACGACGCCCCGCATCCCGGGCTTGCGTCGCTGTCCCAGCGCAGGGAGCGGCGGAATTCGTAGTTCTCGCCAATGTAGCTGATGTCATAGAGGTACGGCACGCCCGAATCCAGGCGCCCGAGGAATCCCGCGTAGCCCGGACTCTCCGCCCAGGTGGGGCCGCTGATGCGGTCGAAGTTATTGACTATCAGCACCTGGGGATCCGACCCGTCGGGGGTGCCCACTGCCAGTATCTCGCTGGGGAAACTGCGCCCGCCCTCGTTCCAGGCTTCCACCTTGAAGCTGTAGATGTGCCCCGGCTTCACCGGGATCTCGGCGCTGCAGCTCTCCACTTCCATTCCCTGGTCGAACGCCCCGTCGTCCACCCTGGTATATACGATGTAGCCCGAAGGGACGGCGGTGGCTTCCTTCTTGTCCTCGGTGGCCTGCCAGCCCAGGATGGCCTTGCCGCCTGCCAGACGCACGGAGAATTCGTTCACCGGCAGCGGCTGCACCACATACTGGCAGCCGTAGAGTTCGCTCAGGAACTTGAGCATTCCCTTGTAGATCGCCCGGCTCACCGTGAAGCGGAAGTCGGGGTCCAGGCCGTATTTCATGTCGGCGAAATTCTGGTGGGAAAGCAGTTCCAGGAGCATTGCGGGCACGTCGGTGGTGCGGCTTTCGCTGTAACTCTTGTCCCAGAGCATCCTGCGGCTCCACCGTGGCTCGAAATCCTTGCGGATGTCGTCCACGACCTGGCTCTGCACGTACTCCGCCAGCATGCGGCAGCTCATCCTGTCCTTTCCGTTGGCGAATTCGCGCTTGTCCTCGCTCTTGAGGGTATAGATGGACAGGGTGCCCACGATGCTGTCGTTGGGGGTGGTTCCTGCGTCGGAATGCAGGGCGAAGGACATGTCGAAGGGAATGCTCTTGGCACCCTTCATCCACCTGGTCCAGTTGCCCCTGGAGGCGAAGTCGCGGGTGTAGTCCGACGGCCATTCCACGTACAGGCTGGAATCCGCGCCGGCCCAGATCATCGAGTAGAGCGCTCCTTCGGCGAATGCAGGGAGGCCGGACATCTCGCCGCCGCGGGCCACCTTGCCCATACCGCCTCCGAAGCGCACTCCGTCCGCGGTGACCACGGTTCCCTTGGTTCCCACGTTGTCCAGCTCCACGTATGAATCCGAACCTTCAGCGAATTCGAAGGTCCCCAGATAGATCCAGGTGCCTCCGCCCCGCCTCTGGTTGACGTAGAACTCTGTATCCCCTCCCATGTGCCGCACGGTATAATGGGCGAGCGTGTTGCTCTGGGGGAGGGAGCTGTAGCTTATGTAGACGGCGTATCTGCCTCTCTTGGCGAAGTCCGGGGTCCAGCGGGCGTAGGCCGTGGCGGCGTTGTCGGAAGAACACTCTGTCTTGCGCACCGTGCCCATCCTGAACGGGTTGAGCGTGCTGGAATAGGTCTTGAGCGCATCCGCGAAGCCCGTTCCGCCGTCTTCCCAGTCCCCGATTTCGGAGTATTTCCCAATCTGCCTGAGTTCCGCCTCGCGCGGGCCGTCGAACATCGGGTCGTTGTCGCACACCACCTCCAGCCTCTGGATGTCCCGTTCGCGTGGGGTCATCACGTAGGCTCCCGCGTTCTCCAGCATGGGGATCAGGAAGGGTATGACGTAGCTTTGCGTGTACATGTCCTCGACGGTGCGGTGGAGCGTGGCCCGCTGCCATCTCCAAAGGCTGTCCTTGACGTCGAAATAGCGGCCGTGGCTCTGCCAGAGGGCGATGTAGCGGTCGCTCATCCCTTTCTTGTAACGGCGTGCCCCGACCCGGTTGATGAAACGGTTGGCGCTGGACAGCCTGGGGTCTCCCTGCCGGTACTTGTAGTCCGGGCTGGGACGTCCCCTGCTGCCTATGGGAGGGGTTATGAGGTCTTCCAGCTCAAGGTCGCGCACGGCCAGCGTTCCGGCGATGTAGTTCTGGGAAATCTTGGCGAGTTCCTTGTCGAGCTCGCGCCGGAACCAGATCACGTCACTCTCGTGCCAGGGCCAGTAGATGATGTCGTCGGTGAACTTGAAATCCAGTACCGGTCCCATTGCCTTCACTTCCTTCGTGTCCACCTTCCAGTAGCCGCCGAAATGGCGTCTGGTGCGGGCGGTGAGGGTGTCGTTCAGCACCTTCAGTTCCTTCTTGGAGGGACTGTTCTGGGCTGCTGTCGGCAGGGCTGCGGCAAGGAGCAGGATCGTGGCGATGAGTCGGAGTTTTTTCATAAGGTCAAGCTTAAAGCTTCAGGTTCGTTTGTACCATTCCACGGCCGATGCGAGTCCGGCGATCCACACGGTGTCGCCTGCGGCCATCTTGTAGTCGGGTTTGGGGTTGGTGGTGAATTTGCCTTCGTGGAGTATGCTGATGCACATGCAGCCGCTCGCACGCATGTTCGCGCTGCGCAGGGTCTGGCCGGTGAGGCTGGATTCCTCCGTCAGGGTGACGGCCTCCACCGCGAAAGTATCTTCTTCGGGCTCGCTTTTCCGTATGCTGTCCTTCATCGACTTCCTGAAGGCCTGGATCTGCTCGGTCGTGCCCACGGCGAGCAGTTTGTCGGCCGGGTAGATGACCTCGCCTCCGGAAGGGATGAGTATGCTCCTGGAGCCGCGCTGGATCTTCACTATGTTGACCCCGCTGTCGCCCCTGAACGGCACCTGGGCCAGGCTTTTGCCCACGATGTCGGAATCGGCGGAGACCACGACGGGTTCTATGTGCACGTCGTATCCGGCCAGCTGCTCGGCCACCATGCTGGCCACCGGGGCGATCTTCTTCTCGTGCGCCTCGCGCTCGTTGAGGTTGCTCATGAACCTCTCCTCCAGGCCGTTGACCCTGCTCACCGAACCCCTTGCGAAGATGAAGAACAGGATGGCCGCGACGATGATGAGCAGCACTGTCCATCCGGCGGGCTGGAAGTGGCGCAGTATCACCGCGAGCACGAAGCCTATGGCTATGAATATCCTGATGAGGATGAGGAAGAGCACAGCCCAGCGCGAGCGCGGGTCCTTGCGTATCAGCCTGGACGCGGAAGTCCTGAGGGAATCGCCGTTCACCGCCATTCCATAGAGGAACGGGAACATCAGCGCGAGGGTGATGCCGGCCTGCAGGAAGTTCCTTGCAGTATCGCTCCAGGCGGGCAGCAGCTTGAGCGCAAGCTTGCCCATATAGGCCTCCGAGCCTATCAGGATGGCGATCAGGATGACGCCGTAGAGTCCAACGCGGATGAAGAGTTTCTTAAGCAGACCGGTCCACTCGTTCTGCTCGGCCTTGTTGGTCTCCTCCGGCAGGTCCTGTGGCGGGTCTATCCTTGCTATCACCTTCTCGGGCAGCACTTTATAGAGCCAGGCGCACACCGGGTCGGCGGCCTTGATCATATAGGGCGTGGTGAAGGTGGTGATGACGGAAACGGCTATGATGACGGGGTAGATGAAGTCCCCGACGACTCCGAGGCTGGTGCCGAGGCCCGCGATGATGAACGAGAATTCACCCAGCTGGGCGAGGCTGAAACCCACGTGCACCGCGTTCTTGAGGCCTTTTCCGGCCAGCAGCACGCCTCCCGTGGAGAACATCAGTATGCCGCTCATCGCCACGATGGTGATGATGAGCACCGTCCACACGTTGTCCCCGATGACCTTGGGGTCCACCATCATACCGACGGAGACGAAGAATATGGCGCCGAAGAGGTCCTTGATGCTTCCCGTGAGTTTCTCGATCCGTTCGCCTTCGAGCGACGAGGACAGGATGCTTCCCATCAGGAAGGCGCCGAGCGCGGACGAGAATCCGGCCAGGTTCGCGATGACGACCATCAGGAAGCAGAGACCGATGCTGACCAGCAGCAGGATCTCGTCGGAGAGGTATTTCCTGGCCTTGTTGAGCAGCGTCGGGATGACGTAAATGCCCACCAGGAACCACAGGATGAGGCAGAAGACCAGCTTGGCTATGCCCATGAGCATCTCCGTGCCGGAGAATTTGTTGGAAATGGCGAGGGTGGACAGGAGGACGAGCAGCACGACGGCTATCAGGTCTTCCACCACCAGTATCCCGAAGGTGAGGGGAGCATAGGGTTTGTCCTTGAGGCCGAGGTCGCCGTAAACCTTGATGATGATGGAGGTGGAGCTCATCGAGAGCATTCCGCCCAGGAAGATGCTTTCCATCATGGACCAGCCCATCGCGCGTCCGGTGGCGATGCTCAGGATGAACATTCCGGCGCAGATGGTGCCGGCCGCGATCAGCGCCGCGCTGCCCACCTTGAGCAGTTTCTTGAAGCTGAATTCCAGGCCGAGCGAGAAGAGCAGGAAGATGATTCCGAGTTCGGACCACTGGTGCACGGACTCCGTGGAGAATTGCGGGAATAGCCCGAGGTGCGGCCCCACGATGATTCCGGCCACGATGTAGCCGAGGATCAGGGGCTGCTTCAGGGCCTTGGAAATGACCGTGAAGACTCCTGCCGCGATGAGGATTATCGCAAGTTCGGTTACCAGATGGATCTCTTCGGACATGGGCTCAGGCTTTCAGTTTCTTGTTCCGGACCGAGATTATCGCGAGGGTCACAAGCGACGAGACCGCGAGGGCGATGGCGTCGCTGAGGAAATCGGCCCTGTCGCCGCAGCGGTAGCCGAGTTTGTCCTGGATGATCTCCGTGGCGGCGGCATAGAGGCAGCCGGCGATGAAGATCCCCACCGTCCTCCAGACCGCGCGCCATGGCGTCTTTCCCGTGCTGCGGAAGCACAGGCTCGCAAGGAACGGGAAGGGGAAGAACATGCAGAAGTGCACCACCTTGTCCGTAGGCATGCCGAAAATGGTCCTGCCGATGTTCGGGAAGGCTTCGAACCGCGAGAAACATAGCCAGGCCACGGCTGCTACATAGATTACCATCAATATATGGTAGGGCCAGACTATACGTCGTGTCATAGTGCCTGCATGTCGTAAAGTTTGCGGTAGTAGCCGTCCTTGGCGATCAACTCGTTGTGCGTGCCGCGCTCGACTATCCGTCCTTCGTCCATCACGATGATCTCGTCCGCGCCCTTCACGGTGGACAGGCGGTGGGCGATGGCGATGGTGGTGCGGGAGCTCATCAGGTGGTCGAGGGCGTCCTGCACGATGCGTTCGGACTCGGTGTCGAGCGATGCCGTGGCTTCGTCGAGTATGAGTATCGGAGGGTTCTTGAGGATGGCGCGCGCTATGCTGATGCGCTGCCTCTGGCCGCCGGAGAGCTTGACTCCGCGGTCTCCGATGTTGGTTTCGTAGCCTTCCTCCTTCTCCATGATGAATTCGTGGGCGTTGGCGATCTTCGCGGCGGCTTCCACCTGCTCACGGGTCGCGTTCTCCACTCCGAAGGCTATGTTGTTGTAGATGGTGTCGTTGAAGAGAATGGGGTCCTGGTTCACGTTGCCCATCAGG
>CADAFW010000061.1 GCA_902787295.1 uncultured Bacteroidia bacterium | reverse complement strand
GTTTCATTTATTTCCAAGATTGAATCTGATTCCGGCTGCGACCGAGAACATAAGCGGGTTGTCTGTACGCCAGGTCTCGAGCTCATGGTTATCCGAGGGTATGGTCCAGCTGAGCCGCGGTTCCAGGAAAAGGCCGGTGCGGTCGGTGAAATTGAACTGGACGCCCCCGGCGCCGAGCAAGGAGAAAGCGAGCCCTTCACGGCGGATCCTTCGCCTTCCGTCAAACGTCGCGCCTATGCAACAGTCTCCCTCGATTCCGCCGCCGAGATAGGCATCAAGCCACTTGTTGGAAGCCAGGGTCCAGTCCAGGCGTAACGGGATTCCGAGGTAGTGCGCGAGCTGATTCTTATCCCCCTGAAGGCTGTAAGTGTAGGTGGTCACATACAGACTGTACTCCAGCCCGGTGGTCAGTTTCAGCCTTTCAGCAATGGGAATACCGATGGAAAGGCCTGCCCGGAACGGGAAATGGCTGCGGTGGCCGGAGGGAAATTCATCGACGGTTATGGAGGGATCGCTGGCGCTACTTGGCGGAAGGGTCTCCGGTGACGGGCCTACAGGGGTAGCCACGTCCATCGACCCGAACAATCCCGATCCCAGTGCCGTAGCAGCCGCAGCCAGAAGCCCTCCTCCGGCGACTGCTCCGACCGCAAGTCCGGTCTTCATGGACACAGGTCTGCGGGCAGCGGCGGCACCTTCCGGGAGGAAGGGGGAAGAAGGGGAAGCGGTTTCTGCGGCGGGGGCAGGTGTGGTGGGGGATGCGGACGTGGTGTGCGTTTCGGGGGGTGCTGTGGGGGTGGCGGGTGTGGTGGAGGTTTCGGCCGGCTCCGGCTGCTGCAAGTGCTGCGACTCGTGCGACTGCTGTGGCTGCTGTGGCTGCTGTGGCTGCTGCGACTGTTGCAGATTCGCCGCCTGCGCGACAAGAGTACCTGGTACGGCATTCATCCGCCGCTTCGTTGTGCTCCTCGTCACGACAGCATCAGCACCATCAGGCCCGGCAACGACGGGCTCGGCGCAGGCATCTTCCGCTGCAACAGCCTCATCTTCAACGGCTTCCGCGACGGGATGGACGGAGTCGGCAACGGGAAGGACAGCATCCGCGACGGGAAGGACGGGCTGCGCGACCACCTGGACACCGCTCTCCGGAGAATCCGGACGGCGGAGGAACAGAACCGCGGCCAGCCCCGCAGCAACGGCAGCCGGAACAAGCGCCCACACGAGCGGGAGCCACTTCCGGGCGGATCCACCGGCAGAGGCAGACTCCCCTGCTGCGGCAGTACCGGCAGCATTCCCTGCTCCGGCAGTCCCGGCAGCATCCCTGCGGGCTCGGAACTCCTCAAAGACGCTCTCGGGAAGCGCAGTCTCCTGCGCCTCCAACTTGTCCTTGATTATTTCTTCCCAGTTCTTCATCACTGCTGTTCCTTCAAATAGTCCCTGATCTTTTCCTTAAGCTGCCGCCTCGCCTTCACCAGTACGCTCGCCGAGCCTTTTTCGCTGATTCCCAGCATCTTGGCAATCTCCTTATGGGAGTAGCCATCTATGCAATACATATTGAAGACGGCCCTTCTCAAGTCCGGAAGCCCGGCAATCCACTCCTGCAATTTCTCTTTCGGGACCGTATCCATCTCATCTTCAGTCGGCTCCGGGATATTATCCTGCGCCCATAAATCAAGCCGCACCGTCCTCCACCGTTGCCGGGTAATATGGTTGATCGCCTTATTGACGGCAATCCGGCTTATCCAGGCGTAAAGCGAGCCTTTGCCGGTGTATTTATATGTATCAATCCTGTCGAGTGCCTGGATGAGCGTCTCCAGCATCAAATCCTTCGCATCCTCCTCATCGCCGAGATAACGTCGGCAGAGTGCATCCACCCGCACTGCATATCTCCTATACAGCTCATTCTCCGCCAATCTGTCCCTCTGCGAGCAGTACCTGGCCAACTCCTGCTCGTCCAATTCCTTATACACTCACGTCTTTGTCTGGACAGGTAAAGTTACACATCTCTGACATATAAACACAGGAATTTGCGAAATACGTCTCGCCGGCATGCCTGAGCTCTCGCCCGGAACATCACTTCTTCTTTCCGAAACTCCTCATTGCGCTGGAAAGCAACAGCCCGAAAACGCCGTAGCCCTCCCAAATCATCTGCATAGAATGGCTCCCCGGCACTCCGATGGGCAAAAACGCCTGTTTTGCCCAACGAAAGGCTTGTTTTTCGTCCACGGATGGGCAAAAGTGCTTGTTTTGCCCAACAAAGGGCTGTATTTCTGGTCACGGATGGGCAAAAACGCCTGTTTTGCCCAACGAAGAGTGCTTTTCCGGGCTACGGATGGGCAAAAGTGCCTATTTTGCCCAACGAAAGGACGTGTTTCCGGGTTCTGGAACCCAAAATGGCAGGATTTGGGGCACGGAGGTGTGTGTTTTCGGGTCCGGGACACCAAAAAGGCAGGTTTTGGGGTACGGAGGGGAGGATTTCCGGGCTCGGGAACCCAAAATGGCATGTTTTGGGGTACAGGGGCGAGGCGGAGGCAGGAGCGAAGAAAGGCGGAGAAAGGGATAACTCTCGAAATGAAAAAGGATGGGCTGAAATAGTTTCGCAAAGAATTCGTAAATTCGGTCCGGAGCAAAATGGCGAGAGCAAAGCCGGAAGGCCTATAGGGCAAAGCAAGCGAGCCACAGCCGCAGCCGCAGCCGCAGCCACAGCCGCAGCCACAGCCGCAGCCGCAGCAAAGCAAAGCAGGCAAAGCGGCCGAGAACAAAAGCAAGTCAAGAATAAATCGAAAAGCAAACAAAAGAGTATGAAAGCGGATCTGACAAGAACAAATCTGACAATAATGACACCCCGTGCGCTCACAACCCGCGCACTCACCTTCGCGATCGCGATGATTCTTGCGGTCGCGTGCGGGAAAGCAGGGAATGTGAAGTATGCCGACAGGTACGGGTTCCTGCCGGAGAATGACGCAAAGACCAATTCGGAGGCGCTGCAGAGCTGCCTGGACGGCGGAGGGAAGATACGAGTCCGGAAGCCGGGAGTGTATCAGGTTTCCAGGACCCTGATGCTGGATGCGAATACCGACCTGGCGTTCGCGGAGGGGGTCGTGCTCTGCAAGGCGGCGGAAGCGGACGGGACACAGGCACGGCACGTGTTCATCAACCGGGGTGCATACAGCCGCGAATACGACGAGAATATCAGCATCAGCGGGCTCAATCTCCGCTGCAACGGGCTGGACAGCCGTAGCGCCGCCGACGTAACTGACGCGCAAACCACAAGCCCCACCGGAACACAAACCACCGCGCAAACCGCAAGCCCCGCCGGAACACAAGCCCCCACCGGCACCACGCAGAGCACACAACCAACTGCCCCGAAACTCGACGCGCCGCTCATCGTCGGGCTGTCCTGCCAGCTTGCGTTCTTCTACGTCAAGAACCTGAATATCAACAACTTCACCCTGCTGGACCTGCCGCCGCATGACTTTGCGATCCAGATCTGCACCTTCGAAAACGTGACCGTGGAAAACGTCCATATCGAGGGGATGAAGGACGCCGTACACTTCGGCCCCGGCCGCAATTTCACGGTTCGCCACGGCATCTTCAAGACCTACGACGACCCGATCGCCCTCAACGCCCACGACTATACCACGTCGAACCCGGAGCTCGGATGGATAGAGAACGGCATCATCGAGGACTGCACGGACCTTGACGACCCGGAAAACGGCACCACCGGCTTCTTCGCGAGGATACTGGCAGGCGGCTGGCGCGACTGGGAGAAAGGCATGGACATCCAGTCCTCCGGCGACGCTGTGGTCAGCAACGGGCGAATCTACCGCAGCAACGGCCCCAAGGTGAAGGTCAACTACGTCTCCACCGTCCGCCCGGACCACGAGGAAGGCACGCTCACCTACCCCGACGGCATCACCTGGACCATGTCGCAGGACAAGGGCATATGCCACAGTTGCGGCGTCAGGAACGTGGTATTCCGCGACATCCGGCTGCAGAAGAAACGCCACGTGGCGCTGTGCCTGCACTTCGACCACGACCAGTATTCCCGCAGCTACTATCCCTACGCCGAGATCCCGGTCCAGAGCAACATAGTCTTCGAGAACCTTTCGGTGGAAAACGAGATTCCCGCGCTGATCCAGAGCCGCACGCCGGTGGACAGCATCATCCTGCGCAATTCAAAAATCGGAAGCAGCGAAATCAGGCTGCTGCAGGCCATCGACGCACCGGGAATGGCTTACGACACCACCCTCGTGCGCCTAGAGAACGTCGAATGCGACGACCCGGAAGCCATCGTCCGCTCCCCCGGCAGGCCGTACAAGGTAGTAGGCCATACAAAGTAATAAGACAGGCTACGGCGCCGCAGGGCCGTTGCTCTCCAGATGGATGAGCATTGCGGCGATGGGGGCGTTGGCCCAGCCGCTGTAGATCATCGCGGAACCACCCTCCTTGCCGGAGTTGAGCACGAGGGAGGAAGTATCCCAGTTGCGGTCGCGCAGATTGTATGCGCCGCGCCAGACCCCGTCGGCGCAGGGATCGTCGGAATGGAACAGATTGCCGGCGCAGAACGCAGCCAGGCCTTCGAGCGTCTTTCTATAAGAAGTATCCCCGTCCACCAGCCAGCTCCACAGATACGCCTCCATTCCGAAGGCAGTAGTATAGACATTGTCGGTAAGGTCCGGCAGGTCGGCACCGTTGATGCCCTCCCCAAGGCCGTTCCGGAGCGCACCGCTGCCGTCCACCAGCAGATCCAGCCAGCCGAGCAGAGTCCGGCGCAGGTCCTTCCACCCGTCAACGTGCGGATTATCAGGAAGATAGTACTCCGCCATGGCGATACCCCTGACTGTGATTGCCTGGTCGCTGGAAGGCGGGCGCCAGTATTCCGTGCCGGGATGCACTTCGCAGCAGGTACGCACCCGTCCGGAGGGCAGGACCTGCGTGCGGATGAACGCTATGCCGTTTTCGACGGCACGCTCATATTCCGCCCTGTCCGGGAAAGCGGCTGCGGCCATGGAAAGCGCGGCGACGGCGTGCGCGGTGAACATGGCATTGCGGCTGTCGTCGTTGTCCACCACCCGCCATGAGCCGTCATCGTTCTGGATGCCGACGAGGAAATCAGCGCCCTTCAGCGCAGTATCAAGGTAGCGGGGCGCATACCCCGCGTCCAGCCGCGCCATGCGCATCAGGAAAATGGGGACCTCGGAATTGTCGTTGGTATAGACGTGGCGGTCCTTGCGGTCCGCGAAAGGGAAGGAACCGTCGGGGTTCTGGAAGGTCGCAATGGAGCGATAGATGGCGCGCGCGAGCTCCAGGCAAGGATTGTCGCCAGTCTGCTCCCAGGCACGCAGAAAGGCATACGCGGTCTCCACGTTGCAGTCCGGACGGTAGAGGGATATCCACCTCCGCTCCTGCAGGTCATAGCGCTCGCGCACCAGCACGGCGCCGTCCTCCGTCGTATCGACGGCAGCCTCCAGCCAGCCAAGAGCCTCGGCGGCTGCAGGCGGGCGAACGTTGTGCGGCTGTGGATGGCAGGAAAACAGTAACGCAAGGCACGCAGCTGCGAGGGCGGAAATGGCTACTTTGTGCATAATTCTGGAGCAATGTCTTTGAGTCAGATAAAGTTAAAATAAAAGATTTGGAACAATGAAAAAATTTGCGATATTTGTATTGCTAAATTTATGTAACCAAAATTATGCAACCATAAATTCGCAACACAAAATGAAAAACATTATCTCGAACCCTTTTATTATAACCGGATACGAATCGCCCGAATACTTCTGCGATCGCGAACACGAAACCGAGGAACTGCTGAATACCCTGGAGAATGGCAGGAACGTCACTCTGACATCACCTCGAAGAATGGGAAAGACAGGGCTGATCCTGCACACATTCCATTTACTGAAGAAACGGCGTCCGAATGCCGTGACTATTTATCTCGACCTCCTTCCGACGGAATCGTTCCGGGACTTCGTGCGGCTGTTTGCGTCCGAGGTACTAGGCAAACTGGATTCCAACCCGGTGAAAGTCATCAAACAAGCCGTTTCCGTCTTAAAAGGGATACGCCCGAACATCACGGTCGACAGCATTACCGGCAACGCGAAAATCGGAGTGGATATTATCACAGGGGAGGAAGAACACACACTCTCCCAGATATTCGAGTACCTGAAGCAGTCGACGAGAGAATGTTTCATAGCGTTCGACGAGTTCCAGCAGATTGCACAATACGACGAAAAAAACTGTGAAGCACTGCTGCGGACTTACATACAGAATATCCACAACGTCCATTTCATATTTTCAGGCAGCCAGGCACACTTGCTGAATGAGATGTTCCTTTCCCCGAAGAAGCCGTTCTACCAGAGCACATCAAACAAAAGCATCGGACCGATAGACCTGGAAACATATTTCAAATTCGCAGCTCGCTTCTTCAAAAAACAAGGGAGGGATCTCCCGATTGAAGTGTTCGAATACGTTTACAGGAAATTCGACGGACATACCTGGTACATACAAAAGGTCATGAACCAGATATACGGAAACAATTCGCCCACGCTGGACGAGGCGGCGGTCAACGAGGCCATCGGGCAGATCGTGGGCGAAAACGATTATTATTATCAGATGTTGCTGCGCTCCTACACCAAAGGGCAGGGCAAACTGCTGAGGGCAATAGCAACGGAAGGGAAAGTCAAAGAGATCACCGCCGGCGGATTTATCTCAAGACATGGCCTTTCGGCCACAAGCAGCGTCAAGAATGCTTCAAAGCGGCTGACGGAGACGGAAGTGCTTTACAAATCTGAGGATGGTCTCCAGATCTATGACCGATTCTTTGGCCTCTGGCTGGCACAGAAAGGGAACTAGGCCCCTACTGTTTCAGATCGAGGATATAGTCAGTTACATTGTGGCCGCTGATGTTCACCGTGAATCCCACCGGCTTGGGCGTGGGTTTCAGGGCGCCTACAGCATAGATACGGGCCTTCTCGCACGCGGGGAAACTGAGATACTCACCCTTTTCATCCACGAGAGGGATCTCGACATCCTTTCCGTCCACGACAAAGGTTGCGACAAGGTGAGACAGGGCCCTGGGAAGTGCCAGCACGGAAATGTCCAGTTTCTGGCCTTTCGAAAGCCTGATCGACCTGTGCTCGCCCAATGACGCACGGATCTCTCCGGTGGAGGTCGAATAGTCCCAGTTGAAAACCGGATCGGCATCCGGGGAAAGGGTTGCCTGGAAATCACCGGAAATGACCAGCTTGGAACCGCCTGCGACAGAAAGCTTGAAGGCGGTCACGGTCACTTCGGATTCCTCGTCGGCGCTCACGATGAACTCAAGGGTGGTGAACAGCGGATTAAAACGGAGGTCGACGGATGACTCGGAAGGATCTGCCGCAGCCTCAGCGACCATGCAGCCGTATTCCGCGAGATTGGGACGGAAGAAGAAACCGTCGGTCTCAACCTCGATTGTGCGTTGGAATTCAGGGATTGTGGCGCTGATCGTGTTCCCGTACAGCTTTCCGGCAGGATAGAGTGCATAGAACTGATGCGCACCCTTGCCCCAT
The DNA here is from genome assembly GCA_902787295.1 of uncultured Bacteroidia bacterium. Lineage (GTDB taxonomy): Bacteria > Bacteroidota > Bacteroidia > Bacteroidales > UBA932 > Cryptobacteroides. Next base: position 932 of record CADAFW010000061.1, on the reverse strand, counting down.
AGCAATTCGACGCCTTCCTTCGCGGGGGTGACGGAAGTGACGCTGCCGAGATCGGTACCCACCCGATAGTCAGCGAATTTCTGGGTGCTGCCTTCGACTGAGGCCTCGTTGCACCATACGGTGAACTCATCGCCATTGTCCCATAGGATGGCCTCGACGCCGTCCTGGACGGTGCCGGAGTATGCGGTCTTGGTATTGACCGCCACCGAAGAGGTGGTGAACCTGACAGCCTTTGCCGGGGTTTCAGGCTTTTCCTTCGGCTTGCAGGAAACGAACAATACGCTTGTCAGAAGCAGGAATACGAATATCTTTTTCATGGCACTAAAAGATGGTTATGCGCTAAAATTAAGCAGAATATCACAATAATCCAAAATGTCCTCATTCTATTGTGGGCATAGGAAACAGAGGTCATCCTTGAATGAGATAAAAAATTGTAACGATGACCATTAGAATTAATAATATAATCGCTCTCGGCTGTGCCACCAGAACCATATGCCCAAACTGCTTCATAAGCAGGAATCTCCTCGTCTATGCTGCGGTAGCGCGAAAATGCCCTGCTGCCGTCGGCGTGTCCGGCGAGAGACGTTATCTAATATGCGCTGCGCCATATGGTTGCTAGCTATGTCGCAGATGGGGGCCTTCCGTCCTTCAAACGGATATAGACCTTCGTGAAATGGTTTTCCACGAGGAAAGCACAAAGGACAGCAAAAAGAAAACGGCCGACAATCGCTTGTCAGCCGTCTTCCTGATATTTGGCAAGCCCGGAGGCTTACAGTCGTCAAGGCTCTACAACTACTCCGAGCCCGAGTCGCATGGGCGCGAAATTTTCCTCGCCCCTGAGGTCGCGGACGTCGATCTTGGTGGAGTTGTCTCCGGACTTGTTCGTGTAGAACACGCAGTCGAAGTTGTAATGGAATTCGTACTTCTTGGTC
>CADAFW010000060.1 GCA_902787295.1 uncultured Bacteroidia bacterium | reverse complement strand
CCCATCTTCTGTACGGTGAGGGCTGATGCCGCGCATGCGAATTCTGCCGCTTCCTTGAGGGTTTTCCCTTCAGAAACGGCGACGCAGAGGGCTCCGCAGAAAGTGTCTCCGGCGGCCGTGGTGTCTATGGCTTTCACCTTCTTTGCCGGAACGAAGACGGACGGGCCGTTCTCGAGGATAAGGGCACCCTTGCTTCCCATCGTTACGATGAGCTTGCCGACGCCCTTCGCCTGCATTGCGGCAGCGGCTTTTTCTGCCGATGCAATGTCGGTGACCGGGATCCCGCAGAAAGAGGAAAGCTCGGTCTCGTTCGGAATGAAGAGGTCTATGTACTTGAAGATCTCTTCCGGAAGAGGGCATGCCGGAGCGGGGTTCAGGACCACCGTGGCGCCTGCCTCATGGGCGATTTTCGCCGCCTTGAGAACGGAGGGGATGGGCGTCTCCAGCTGGAGGAGCAGGATGGCGCATTCCTTGAGCTCTTTCTCACAGGAAGCTATGTCGGCTTCGGTGAGGTCTCCGTTGGCGCCAGAAGCCACCACTATGCAGTTTTCCGCATGCTGGTCCACGGAGATGAGGGCTACGCCGGAAGGCTGGTCCGAGCGGAGTATACCGCTCACGTCAAGGCCTTCCTTCTTGTACTGGGCTATGGAGTTGTCGCCGAAAATGTCCTTGCCCACCTTGCAGATGAACTTGACATTTCCGCCAAGACGCTGTGCGGCAACTGCCTGGTTGGCGCCTTTGCCGCCGGCGCCCATTGTGAAGACCCCGCCGAGTACCGTCTCTCCGGGACGGGGTAATTCCTTTGTTTTTACTGTCATGTCAGTGTTGCTGCTGCCAATGACGAGGATGCCTTTTTTGCTCATATCATGTGTGATTAATCTGCGGTTTTTGCGCAAACGATTGCGCTTCATAATAGTACAAACATAACAATAATTACTTTATTATCAAAGAGATTGTTTTTCAAAAACAATAAATACTTACCTTTGTGGCACAAACGATTGTGCATATGCTTGCCAAAACTACTCTCGCAGCTATTGCTGAACGTACCGGTTACTCGGTCTCCACTGTTTCAAGGGTCCTCTCGGGGAATGCCGGGAAGTACCGGATCAGCCGGTCGGCGGTGGAAAGGGTCACCAGGGAAGCCCGCCGGTGCGGCTACAGGCCCAATCTGGTTGCGCAAAGTTTGCGCACCCGCCAGTCGCAGACCGTGGGGCTTGTAGTCCCCGGTATAGACAACCCCTTTTTCGCAACTCTTTCAAGCATAGTGATAGCCCAGTTGGATGCCCGCGGGTACCATACGCTTCTGGCCGACTCGCGCGAGTCCGAGGAAGAGGAACGGGAGGCTCTGGAGATGTTCCAGGACAGAGGCGTGGACGGCATCATAGCCATCCCGGTCGCATCGTCTCCCGAGTTCCATGAGGAGGTGGGGCAGAATGTCCCGCTGGTGCTTCTGGACAGGTATTTCCAGAAAACCACGCTCCCGTATGTGTGCACTGATAATTATGCCGGAGCGTACATGGCCGCCAAATATCTGGTGGACAAAGGATACAAGCGCATCCTTGCGATCCAGGGCATGCCGTCTTCCATGCCCAACAGGGAACGGGTAAGGGGCTTTCTCGACGCAATTGACGGCCGCGGCGTGGAGAGCAAAGTGGTCGGCGATGCTTTCTCCGTGGAGAATGGCAACAGGGAGGCCCTGGCCGCTTTTGCCGGCAACCCGCAGGCCTATGACGCGGTCTTCGCATTCAGTGCCACCATCCTCATCGGAACCATCTCCGCCTTGCGCAGGCTCGGTATTGCCGAGGGTAAGGACGTCGGGGTGATCTCTTATGATAACAACGGCTTCCTGGACTTCATGAACCCTCCTGTCTCGCGGGTGGAGCAGCCGCTGCGGGAAGCCGGCAAGATAGCCGTAGATACCCTGTTTTCCCTGATGGAGGCGCATCGCTCCGGCCTTCCGCGCCCTGCGCCGGTGCAGCAGCTTGTGCAACCCACCCTCGTGATCAGGGAAAGTTGCTGAAAAATGGGGAAAAAAGACGTAGCTTTGTGATGGAATATGAATGACTTTTTCCGTTCATTATTGATGGTCACGGGCGAAATGAGTCCGTATCTGCTCCTGGGCTTCCTGATAGCGGGGATCCTGCACGTGTTTGTGCCCGGGACCTTCTATCATAAGTACCTGTCCCGGGACAATAAGCTGTCGGTCCTGTACGCTGCCCTGCTTGGCATTCCGCTGCCGCTGTGTTCTTGCGGCGTGATTCCTACGGCTATCGGGCTTCGGAACGAAAACGCCTCCAAGGGAGCCGTTGCCTCCTTCCTCATCGCCACGCCCCAGACGGGGATAGATTCCATTCTGGCCACATTCTCCATGCTGGGGCTGGGATTCGCTGTCATCCGTCCGGCCGCAGCGCTGATAACGCGGGAACAAAGTATGGCGCGTCCTGCGCTATGCATACTATGACATGATACAGGACATCGGCTTGCGTCTGGTCATCGGACTTGTCGTCGCTACCCTGATCCAGGTTGTGGTTCCGGACGAGTTCTTCCTTCATTTCGGCTCCAATCCGTTGCTGCAGATGCTGGTCATCCTGGCCGTGGCGGTGCCGATGTACATCTGCTCCACCGGCAGCATCCCCGTGGCCGCGGCGCTGATCATGAAGGGCCTCTCTCCGGGAGCGGCGCTGGTGATGCTGATGGCCGGGCCTGCCGTCAATATGGCCTCCATCCTGGTGGTCCGAAAGGCCCTCGGGACTCGTTTCACGGCCATCTACCTGCTTGTCATCGTCGGCTTCTCCATACTGTTCGGCCTGCTGGTCAATGCCGTCGGCATCACCGTTTCCCCGATGCCGGGCCGGGATGCCTGCTGTGCCCCGGAGGCGATGGCCCCCGGTGCGTTCAGGGTCATCTGTTCCATTGTGCTGACTATCTTTATCATATTCGCTTTGACAATGAAACTGTTCAATAAATTCACCCATAAGGAGGCTGCGCCCGATACGACCGTCTATACCGTAGAGGGCATGCATTGCAGCCACTGCGAAGCCGCCGTCGAGCGAGCTGCCGGAAAGGTTCCCGGCGTCGAATCCGCGAAGGCCAGCGCCACCCGTAAGACATTGGTAATCAAGGGGCAGGCCGCGGAAGCAGATATCAAGGCCGCCGTTGAAAATGCCGGCTACTCATTCAAAGGATAGAACCTTTCTAATATAGAATACATTAATCCTTTCGGCCACCTCTTCGGGGGTGGCCGATTTGTAATTGCCCGTGGTTTTGCCACAAAGGCCTCCTTGGTTCCATATGGCCCCGACGGGCTGGCGAGTAGGATATTTCCCATTTTTCTCGTATATTTACCGGATTTTAGATTTTATCTAAAGTCCTTGGACAATAATCTTTTTTGTCCAAACGGAAAATATGACGATATGAGAAAGATTTGTCTGCTAGTGATTATGGCCTTGGGCGCATTCCTGTCCTGTTCTGCGCCCGGCCCGTCCGCAAATTACCCTTCACGTGCCGCGGCAATCGCCGCCCAGATGCACGATCCGTCTTCCAAATATGTAGTAGTGGCCGTCCATCGCGGAGACTGGCGCAACTGGCCTGAGAATTCCATCCCCGCCATCGAGAGCGTGATAGCGATGGAGGCGGATATCGTGGAAATCGACATCCACCGCACCAAGGACAGTGTCCTGGTCCTCTGCCACGATGGTAACGTGCTGCGTACCACCAACTTCAGCCGTGTCTTCGCGGACCAGCCCGGCAAGAGCGCCAAGATCTCCGACCTCACGCTGGCGGAGATCAAGCAGCTGAGCCTCAAGCGCGCCCACGGCGTGGAGATAGACTCTCTGCGTATGCCGACGCTCCGCGAAGCGCTCCTGTGCACGAAAGACCGCATCTGCGTCAACATCGACAAGGGTTACGACTACTACGACGAGGCCCTCGCCATCACCGAGGAGCTCGGCGTGACGGACCAGGTCCTCATCAAGGGCAAGAAGTCCATCGAGACAGTCGTCGCGCACGAAGCCTGCTATCCCCACAACATGATGTACATGCCGGTGGTCGACATCCAGAAACCCGGCGGAAAGAAGTTGTTCCAGAGCTACTTCGACCAGAACGTCGTGCCTATGGCATACGAAGTGTGTTGGCAGGACAATGCCGACGGCGCATTCGTGGAGGCCTGCCGCAAGATCGTCGGCCAGGGCTCGAAAATATGGGTCAATACCATCTGGGCCAGCCTCTGCGGAGGTGATGGGAACGACGACGATGCCGCTTTTCAGGCGAAGGATCCCGGCGAAGTGTATCAGCAGTACCTGGACCTCGGTGTGTCCCTCTTCCAGACGGACAGGCCCGAACTTCTCATCGGCTGGCTCAAGTCTGTCGGCCGTCACGATTTGAAATAAAACATTGATACGATGAAACGGATAATTCTCATCCTTGCTGCTGTAGCGGCGCTTTTCACATCCTGCGTAAAGCAGGAAGGTGACACCATGTCCCCGGAGGAGGCCCGTTGGCTGAAGAGTTTCTCCATGAAAGCGGAGCCAGTGGCAACCAGGGCAAGCATTGATTTCTCCAATGGTGCCATCACCTGGAACGCCGACGACCGCGTCCTGGTGTATGTTCCCGAGAGCGGCCAGTCTGCCGAGTATAAGTATTCAGACGGCGTCTTCGTGCCTGTGGGAACCACGGCGCTCGAAATAGGCGACGCCCTGGCTTACGCCTACTATCCCGCCGATGCATTCTCCGTCGCCGCCGGTGCCGTCACCTTTACGATGCCCGCGTCGGTTACGGCCGACCCAGGCAATAAACTGCCGATGGGCGGTATCATCCCGGCGGGGCAGATCGCTGCCGGAAAGACCAGGCGCGAAGGGACTTTCAAGAGCCTGGGCTCGATGATCTGGCTCAAGCTGACGGCCGTGGAAGGCAAGGAGGGCACCGTTACCAACGTACACCTTGAGAATACGACTCTCGCGCTCACGGGCGCCGCCGAAGTGAGTTGGAACGGGGAAATCCCTTCCCTGGGTGCTTTCAGCGGGGACAAGTCCATAGACGTGGCGTGCTCCAAGACCCTCACCACATCCGAGCCGGCCGAATTCTATCTCTTCGTCCCGGCCGGCGACCAGGAGAACCTGCGCCTGACCCTCAGCCTGCAGGAAGTCGCCGGTTACAAGTCCGAGGTCAAGTACAGCCGCACCGGAACGCTCAGCCTTGCTCGGAACAAGGTGCTGCCCCTCAGCCTGGACGTGAACGGAAAGCAGCCCAACGGCATTTCCACTGCGGATGAGTTCCTGGCTTTCGCGGCAGCCGTGAACGCCGGCGAGTCCACCGCCGAGTGGGAGAATTCCGAAGGCTGGGTCAATCTCCTCGCCGACATCGACTTCGACGGAGTCAGCGCTTTCGTGCCCGTAGGATTCGTGACGGCGCCGTGGAACAGCAGCTTCGAGCCCATCATCACCGAGGGCTCCGGCAATCCCTTCACGGGCAAGTTCGACGGCAACGCCCATCATATCAAGAACCTCCATCTGGTGTGCAACGAGACCGTGGCCGGCCGGCATTACGGCCTGTTCGGCTTCCTGGCTCCCGGAGCCATTGTGCAGAACTTCGTGATAGAAGAGAACTGCTCGCTCACGGTGTCTTCTTCCGTTTCCCTCAGTGCCGGAATGATCGCCGGCGTGGTGTATGATGCGGAAGTGAGGGATGTCACCAGCTATGCGCCGCTCAACTATGCCGGCGCCGCCACCGGCTTTGTCCATATGGCCCTCATCGGCGGATGCTATGCCAAGGATCTGGGCACCACAATCGACAGCGTGCACAACAGGGGAGACATCAGCGCCCCCAACACGGCCAACAACAAGGGCAACGCCCAGGCCATCCACGTGGCGGGCATCGTGGGTTTCACGAATTCCCCTGCCAATGATTCGAAGAGGAACGTCATATCCTCCTGCAACAACTACGGCGACCTGACTTCGCAGACCGGCCGCACCGCCGGCATCCTGGGCGCCGCAAACCGCTGCACGGACATCAACGACTGCGAGAACCACGGCGACCAGCTCAACACGATGCCCACCGCCAGCGCAGGCCGCCTCGGCGGAATCGTCTGCTTCATCACCAACAACTCCAGCATGTCTTCCTGCAAGAACTACGGAGACATCACTTCCACCACCAACGCCTGCGTGGGCGGCATCACCTGCCTGCCCAATGCCGGTACGTACAGGAATCTGGAGAACTACGGCGAGATAGTCACGGACAACGCCAACCGCGGCGTCTTCTTCGGCTATGTGAACCAGGCTGCCGTATTCGACGGCGGCATCGCATCCGGCCGCGTGGGCGCCTACAATGGCGGCACCACCGCCTGGGACGTCTATCCCGAGGCCGACAAGGTGAGCTATCTGGGCAAGCAGCAGAACGCACAGGGCTCCGGCTATGGCACCATTACCATCACCATCGCCACCGGGGACGAACCGTCCGCCGACCCTTCCTTCGACGTCGAGGCCGGACTGAGGATATTCTTCATAGGCAACAGCTTCACCAAGGATGCCGTGGAGCATCTGCCGGGAATCCTGGCTGCCGCCGGCATGGACGACGTGCAGATGGTGCATATGTATTACGGCGGCCGCACCATTCCAGAGTACAACAGCGGCTACGGCACCGCGACGGACTATCACTGCTACGTGTGCAATCCCGGGGAAACCACCTGGACGGACGTGTCCGGCAAGAGTCTGGAAGTCGTCGCCAAGAGTGCCGACTGGGATGTTATCACCATCCAGGAACACACCGGAAGGCAGCTCGCCTGGGGCTGGACGGACGCCGAGAAAACGGCTGTCAGCGAGCTCAAGGCCAAACTTGCGGCCGATCAGTCGGCGCGCGGCAACACTCCTGAATTCTACTATATCCTTTCACAGGCCTACCACGACCTTTCCAAGGCGCAGAACGTGACTAAGCCCTTCACGGACACCGATACAATGTGGCCTGTGATTGCGGCACAGGGCAGGAGCGCAGTGGAGGAATGCGGCTTCGACGGCGTCATTTCTACGGGCGCGATGCTCCAGAACCTGCGTACCAGCTGGGCAAACAACAGCATGGGTCTCACCCGCGACGGCTACCACATGGACTTCGGCCTGGCCCGCTACGGCGCCTCCTGCACCGTGTTCGAGACCATAATCGGTCCCAAGCACGATAACGAGACGATGTCGGGCAACAGCTTCTATCCCAACGTGGGCACGCCTGTGACGCAGTACAACGCTCCGCTTGCCCTCAAGGCCGCCAGATATGCCATTGCCAAGCCTTACGATGTGACCGACATGAGCTCGGAAGTGGATCCCACGCCCGAGTATGAACTCTCCATATCCAATGCGGCGGAACTGCTTGATTTCGCCGGCCGCGTGAACAGCGGAGACGTAAGTGCATACACCGCCACCGTCACCCTCACGGCGGACATCGACTGCTCTTCCATCAGCGCCTGGACGCCCATAGGCAATGCAAAGATGTCCACCTGGACGGCAACCAGCCTGGCGCTTTCCGGAACGGCCTTCACCGGCACGTTCGACGGTGACGGCCACAGCATCAAGAATCTCCACATGGACTTCGCACCGACGGAGGCTGCCGGGTGCTGGGGCTTCTTCGGCGTCATCGGAGACGGTGCCGTCGTGAAGGACCTCACCTTCGACAGCAGTTGCTCGCTGCACGTCACCACCGGGGTATCCGGCGTCTTCGGCGTGCTGGCCGGACTCATCCAGGGAGCCACCGTGGACAATGTGAAGAATTACGCCCCCATCACCGGCGGTGCCACTTCATCCATCGCCAACAATAATGCCGAAGGCCGTGTGTTCACCGGCAGCATGGCGGGAATGGTGATGCCTTCCACCAATGCGGAGCTCAAGAACCTTCTCAACGCGGGTCAGTTCGGCACGGAGGCGAATCCTTATTCTACCGGCGCCAATATGGGCAACGGCGGCAACGGTACCCATCTGGGCGGCATCGTCGGTTTCATCACCAATGCCAACAACCAGACGCTCACGACCCTCACCGCCTGCCGCAATACGGGTAATATCTACAGCACGGCGGGCCGTACCTCAGGCATCGCCGCGGCGCTCAACCGCTATGGATATCTGAAGAACTGCGAGAACACCGGTAACGTGCTCCACAGCGGCACTAACGCTAATTTCCGCCTGGGCAACATCACCTGCATCGCCAACGACGGCTGCACGCTGGACGGCTGCATCAACAGGGGAGACCTGGAGAGCACTGCAGGCTGCTCCGTGGCCGGCGTCATCTGCCTGGTGAACCACAACAACGTGAAAATCATGGGCTGCGCCAGCCTGGGTGCAAGCCTCATCTCCAACGCCGTGAATCCGGACGGAGACCAGACCTACAGCGGCGTACTCTATGGGCGGTGCCAGAAGACCGCACAGTTCAGCGGCTGTTCAGTGAGCGGCAAGATAGGTAAAACCAAAGAGACGCTCGTCACCCTTACCGCAGACAACTATTTCCAGTACGCCGGGGAGAAATATCCCACGAATACGACTCTCAATACGACCAATATAACATTTGCACAGTAGTTGATGAAAAAGAAACCAGTGCTTATTGCGCTTGCATCGCTGGCCATTCTGCTGGCCGGCTGCGAAAAAGAGGCGGACAATGCCGCTCCCGAAGACAAGTGGGGCGGCTGGAACTCCGCCAGATACCTGACCGGTTTCACGATGCAGGCCGAAGAGGCCGCGACCAAGGCTGCCATAGACTTTACTTCCGGCGCCATCACCTGGAACGGCGGCGACGAGGTCCTTGTCTTTGTCCCGGCGACCGGCGCGACGGCCCTCTACTCCTACAACGGCTCCTACTTCGAGCCTGAGGACGAGCCCCTTGAGGTCGGCACCGACGAAGCGTACGCATATTATCCGGCCGACGCTTATTCCGTCGAGGCCGGGAAGGTCAGCCTCACCATGCCTGAGTCCGTCACGGCGGATCCGGGGAACAAATTGCCTATGGGCGGCCTCATCCCCGCCGGCGGCATTCCCTCGGGGAAAGAGCGCAGGGAAGGCGTCTTCAAGAGCCTGGGCTCCATCATCTGGCTGAAACTCACCGCCGTAGAAGGCAAGGAAGAGACCCTTTCCAGCGTCGTGATGGAAAACACATCATTGGCACTCACGGGAAAGGCAGAGGTCAGCTGGAGCGCTGCGACCCCCTCGCTGGCGGCGCTGGACGGCGGCAAGACCATAGAAGTGGCCTGCAGCAAGACCCTCAGCACCACCACTCCGGCGGAATTCTTCCTCTTCGCCCCCGCGGGCAGCATGGAAGGCCTTTCCATCACCGTGAACTTCGAGGAGGAGGCCGCTCACTTCAAGCCTTTCGCGAAGATTACGAGGAACAGCACCCTTGCGCTCGAAAGGAACAAGGTGCTGCCCATCGCGTGGAACGTGAATGGTTTCAACGGCGGTATTTCCGCCAAGGGCGACCCCATCCGGGTCGAGGACGGCAAGGTGCTCTTCTTCGTGGAGATCCCCGCCGGGGGCAGCGCAGTCAGGAACGCCCTGGGCTATGACGGAAGCAGCTTCTCCGGCTACTCCGTCTATGTGAACGGCACTGAATATGAGGTACTTACCAACAAGGGCGGAGAGACATACATAGAAGTTGACGAGGCCGCGGACGGCAAGTACGAGGCATATATGGTCAAAGGCGAAAGCCTCGGCCTTTACGGCGCAACCCCCGCACAGGACGTGGTGATGCCGTTCTCCCAGTTCTATGCAGGCACCAAGGCCGATTTCGAGAATTATCCCCGCTATGCCGGCTATACCGAGGCTACGGGCAACGTCCTTGCCTTCAAGGATGCCATCGCCCTGGTGGACCTCAAACTGGCCGGTTCGGTTAAACTGGCTTCCGTGAAACTGCGCGCCATAGGCGGCGAGACCCTCAGCGGACGCGCGGACTATTCTTATTCCGCCGGTGCGTTCGTGCCTGAGGAATCCCTTCCCGAGGCCGTTGTGAATTGCACCAATCAGGGCAGTTTCGTACAGCTGGACGGCAGTACCAGGATTCCCGTCCTCATCGCTCCCGGCACTTATTCCGCCGGCCTTGAACTCACCGCCGTCACGGCCGATCACCTGGTGATGCGCAAGACCTTGACCCCCGGCGAGATAGCTGCGGGAACCGTCTATTCACCGGAACTGACTTGGACAGCCGACGAAAACGTCCTCTTCTTCGAGGGCTTCGACAACTTCGTATGGGGCGGCAACATCATGGCCGGCAGCAACGGTTTCGGCTATGCTCCGGACGCAAGCTCCATCGGCACGACGGGCGGCCGCACCCGCGACGGCTATGCCCGTGCCTACACCAAGGTGGCGTATAACGTTGCCGGAACCGGTTATATGCAGTCCGACACCTGGAACGACGTGAAGGACGCCACGGTGGCCACTTCCCACGTGCTCACGGATTCCTATTTTACCAGCCGCAATCTCAATGACTGGATCATCCTCTATCGCGGCCAGGAATACCAGGGCGTGCTTTCTCTCGGCACGGCGGAAACGAAGCGCGGCGTGATGAAGACCCCTTTCTTCAAGAACGTGCAGGGCACCTGCGACGTGAAGTTCAGCTTCGACGTCTGCCTGCAGACCGGCAATACCAAGGGCATCCAGTTCCAGATACACAACGGCGGCCATTTCGAATCCTGCACCATCGACGGTGCGGCTACGGCCACCAAATCCTATCAGTACAAGGCCACGTATTCAGAGCCTGTTTTCAACAACAACGTCATAGTTCCCGCAAGCTCCGCGGCGGCCGCCAAGACCTGGCATCACGTGGAAGTGACCATCCTGGGCGCGACGGATGCGACTACCGTGGACTTCCGCAGCGTCACCGCTTCGGGCGCTACCGTGGGCATGTGGGTGGACAATGTCACGGTGGAGAAAGTGCCCGGAACCGAGAAGAAGGGCAACCTCCGTATCCTGTACTGGAACATCCAGAACGGCATGTGGTGGGACCAGGGCAACAATTTTGACAACTTCGTGGCCTTCGTCAACAAGTACGATCCCGACATCTGCGTCTGGTGTGAGGCCGAGAGCAACTACAAGACCGGAACGGACACCTGGATAAGCGATTATGACAGCAAACCGTTACGTGCCGGTAACTGGGCGGCCCTTGCAAGCCGTTATGGCCACATACGTGCCGCCAGGAGCGGCCGTACGGACACTTATCCGCAGGAAGTAACCGCCAAGTACGCCATC
>CADAFW010000059.1 GCA_902787295.1 uncultured Bacteroidia bacterium | reverse complement strand
GGGGCCTCCTTCAACGACCTGGTGAACGGATACCGGATTCACTATGCGTTGGGCCTTCTCACGGAGAATCCCTCCCTGTCCGTCGTTCACGTGGCCGACATATCCGGTTTTTCCTCCTATTCTTCCTTCCTCCGCAGCTTCCGGCAATATACCGGCAAGACGCCCTCCGAATACCTTTCTGCCGAGAAGGATTGAGATATCGCGCTTATTCGGGAAGGTCGGCCTGGGAGAGGAACCCCGCGCGCAGGGTCCTCGTGGACCCGTTGTCAAAGCGCACCTCAAAGCTTGTGAAGTCCCTGTTGGCGCTCAGGATGACCCCTTCTCCGAAGACGGGATGGCGGACGGTGTCCCCGACCTTGAAGGGGCTCTGGTACTCCGAGCGCTCCGCCTCGAAATCCTCCGACAGCCTCACGGCCCTTCCGGGCTCCATCTCCTCGTCCAGCACGTGGGAGAGGCTTCGCGTGCCCTTCCACAGCTCCGGCGTGATGACACCTTCGGTTACGACGAGCTCGCGGCGGATCTCCGCGAGGAAGCGCGAGGGGTACTTGGCCGTCTTGGTGGCCATGTTGAAGCCTTCGGACTCGGTGAGGTAGAGGCCCTTCTCGGCCCGGGTGATGGCGACGTACATCAGGCGCCGTTCCTCCTCCTCCCCGTTTTTCTTGCCTTCGCGGATGGTTCTCATGTTGGGGAAGGTGCCTTCGCTGAGCCCGATGACGAACACATGGGGGAACTCCAGTCCCTTGGCCTGGTGGATGGTCATCAGCTTGAGGGTGGGTGTCTCCCGCCGGTGGTCGTCGTTGGTGTAGAGGGCGATGTCCTGGAGGTAATCGGCCAGGGTGCTCTCATCGGGGGTGCGGGTGCTCTCGTAGAAACGGATGGAGGAAAGGAGCTCGTCGAGGTTCTCCAGGCGGTCCTCGTCCTGGTCCTCGCGGACCATCCGCTTGTAGAGGGAGTTCTCCAGCAGGCGGTTGAGAAGGTCGCTCACGCGGTTCTCCCGCGCGAACTGCTTGGCATCCTCTATGAGTGAGATAAAAGAGTCGGCCTTCCCGGGGAACTCGAGCTGCAGGGCGCTGTAGAGGGAGATCCCGCGCCTTGCGGCGGCCTCCCTGACTGCGTCGAGGAACTTGCGACCGAGCTTGCGGGAGGGAACATTGATGATGCGCTCGAACGAGAGGTCGTCGTCCTGGTTGCTCACCAGGCGGAGGTAGCTCAGCGCGTCCTTGATCTCCCGCCTTTCGAAGAAGCGCGTTCCGCCCCAGATGGTGTACTCCAGGCGGGCGGCGAGGAGCTCCTGCTCGATGGCACGGGACTGGTGGGCGCTCCGGTAGAGGATGGCGATATCGTTGATGGCCGCACCGCTGCCGAGGAGCATCCTTATCTGGGAGACGACCCACTCCATCTCCTCCTTCTCGCTGCGCCCGTGGAAGTGGATGACGGCCTTTCCCTCGGCCTTCCGCGTGAAGAGGTCCTTGGGGATGCGGTTGCGGTTGTTCGCTATGACGCAGTTGGCCACATCGAGGATCCTCGGAGTGGACCGGTAGTTCTCATCGAGGACGATGGTCCTGTCGGCCGCGAAGTTCACGAACATCTCCGGTCTCGCGCCCCTCCACTCGTAGATGGCCTGGTCCGGGTCTCCCACCACGAAGAGGTTGCGGTGGCGGGCGCTGAGCCTCTCCACGAGGTCCCAGTCGTCCAGGTTGCAGTCTTGGGCCTCGTCCACCATGATGTAGTTAAGGGCGTTTTGCCACTTGTCGGCGGCCTCCGGGAAGCGGTCGAGGATATACTTGGTGATGTTCATCAGGTCATCGAAATCCAGCGCATAGTGCTTCATCTGGCGGGATACGTATCCCGCGAGGCGGGAGGTGCGCCGCATCTGGTCGGTTATGATGCAGCCCGGGAGCATGTAGGCCTGGATGTAACCGTTGAGCGCCTTCTCCGCTCCGACGGCTTCGAGGAACTGGCGGACGGTCTTCTCGGTGCGCTTGATGCCCATCTCGTCCATGGTCTGCTTGGCGATGGCCTTGGCGTCCTCCTCGTCGAGGACCGTGAAGGTCTTCGGGAAGCCCAGGCGGTAGATCTCCTGCCTCAGGAACTTCACGCAGAACCCGTGGAGGGTGCACACGAAGTCGTTGTAATCCCCGCTCTGGACCATCTCGGAGATACGGGCGCGCATCTCCGCGGCGGCCTTGTTCGTGAAGGTGAGGCAGAGGATGTTGGCGGGGTCGATGCCGAGGACGTTGACGATGTAGGCGTAACGGTGGGTGAGGGCCTTGGTCTTGCCCGTGCCCGCGCCGGCGACCACGCGGATGCGTCCCTCGGTGGCCTCGACGGCCTCCCGCTGGCGTGAGTTGAGTCCCTGGAAAATGTCTTTCATACGGATTGCCGGAGGCTTCCTGCCCCCTCCTGCACAAAGGTAATGAAAATCACGGGGCCTGCAAAACGGCCCGCCGGATAAGGCCGATGGAAAATGATGATCTCAGACATGGCGTGTTCTTTTAAACGGAAGCAAAGATAGCGTCCGCTTGTGCCAAAACATTGCCAAAGCTCAAAATAGATCTCTTAGGCTTTTTCCACAATCATCGTTTTTTTACTATACTTGCAATCAAATGAGCGAGAATAAAACATTGTAAATCAAATTCAGGAGCAGGCGGCGCAAGTTCACGGACAGGCGGCGCAAGTTCCGGGTGTCAACGGTGCAGGTTCCAAAACAGGGGCTGAACCTGCACCGCGAATCGGCCTTCTGCGATATTCTGATGGCGCAGGTTCACGGCCTAAAATGGAACCTGCGCCATTTACGGCAGAACCTGCGCCGCCTATCCCTGAACCTGCGCCATCGGGGTGCTAGTGGGCTTTTTCGCAACTCCCCAGCCGATGTACGTACAAAAAACCGGCAATCCAGTGCGGTGGCGATGTACGTACAACGGTAGCCGTGGCGCTTATGCGACTGATAATCAGATAATTAGCACAACTGACGGGTATGAAACGCATACCCGTCAGTTGTGCTAATCCTTTAGTATTCAACTATTTAAGCGCCACGCTGCACTGCGGCGACGACAGTACCGCCACGACACCATATCAATAGAATCCAGGAGGGGCGGGCATAACGAGAAGACCAGACGTAGTCCGGAATCTCCGTTATCGGTGGGGCAACAAAAATGGGCTCATGTGGATTCATGGGCCCAAAGGTAATGCTTGCTTGTGCCAAAACATTGCCAAAGTTCAAAATATCATCGTTTTTTACTATACTTGCAATCAAATTTTACCATGAGACGAATTCTGACATATCTCCTCGTACTCACCCTCGCGCTTGCGGGTTGCGGACGCTACATCAGGCAGCCCCGTATGGCGGAAGGGCTCCTTGTGGCCACCGACACGCTCTCCCTTGGGCTGGAGAGATGCCCACGCACCGAATGGAGGGTCCTCCACCGCTCTGAGGGGTATGTCAACAACGCCGTCATGACCCGCTTCAAGGGACGATACTACTGCATGTGGCAGGAGTCCGCAAGAGACGAGGACACGCCGGACACCCGTATCATGTACGCAACAAGCGCCGACGGGAAGAGCTGGTCCACGCCCGATATCCTGGCGAAGCCCGGGGAGGATTTCTTCGCATCCCCGGGAGGATGGCTGGCCAGGGAGGACACCCTCACGGCCCTTGTCAACTGCATCGGCTCGCCCGAGCGTTCGGCCGGAGGAAGCGCCTTCTGCATCTCTACCGCTGACGGGCAGTCATGGACAGCCCCGAGGCCCGTCCTCATGGCTGACGGAAATCCAGTCGAAGGGATCTTCGAACAGGACCCGCTGCTTCTCCCCGAAGGCCGATGGATAGGGGCCGTGCACTTCCGTCCGGGGACGACGCTCTGCCCTGTCTACACCGACGACCCCACGGGGAAGGGCGGCTGGAAGAAAGCACGCTTCCCGGAAGGGGAGGGAAAGCCCCTGGAGCCCAGCCAGTATAGGGCCGGGGACGGGACGCTTGTGATGTTCATGAGGGACCAGAGCTCCTCTTTCAGGAAGCTCTTCTCCATCTCTGGCGACAGAGGAGAGACCTGGAGCGCACCGGCGCTGACCACCATCCCCGACGCCCGTACCAAGCAGTGCGCAGGGACGCTCCCGGACGGGAGGACCTTCTGGGTGGGCTGTCCCACGGGAACGAAGTCCAGGCGCTCGCTTGCGGTAGCCTTCTCGGAGGACGGCTATCTCTACAACGAAGCGTATCTACTGGCCGGTCCCCGCGACCTTCCGGAAAGGAGAAAGGAAGGAGTGTACAAGACAAGGGGATACAACTACCCCAAGGCCCTGGTAGACGGGGACACACTCTGGATAGCGCTCGCCGTCAACAAGGAGGATGTCTGTGTCATCCGGGTCAGGCCCTGAGCGCGTCAGGAAGGGGAGTACTCCCCGTATTCGCAGCCGACACACTCGGCATGGACGCGGTCGATGAGGTTCCCCTTCAGGTCGAAGAGCTGGACCGTACCGCGGCCGTTCCCGCCGTTCCAGAGGCGGTTGTGCCGCTTGGCTCCGTCGGGGGACTCGTAGTTCACAAGGAGCATGTCCTTCTTCTCACAGGTGATGTCCGTGACCATCCTGCCGGAGAGGGAGCGTTGTTCCACGTGCCAGATGACCTGGGTGTCTGTCTCCCTGCAGTTGAACTCCGTGTGGACCGCGGTCCAGGCCTTGGAGAAATTGAACTCATAGGGCGTCCCTTCGTACCAGAAGGCGGAGAGCAGCTTGCGGGGGAGGGCGATGTGGCCGACTTTCGGCCTGCCGCCGCCAATGTCGAAAACGCTGTCATTGAGCCTCTTCCCGGTTATCTCGCTGGTGAGGTTGTTGGAGGAGAGCCACACCCAGGGGCTTGTGAAATCCTTCCCCCAGTTCTTGTCGGCGTAGCCATAGCAGTCCTCCGGGCGCACCACGTAGCGGCGTCCGTTCCAAAGGACCTCTCCCTCGAATTCCGACTTCATTCCCTCGGCGTGCCAGAACATCTCGAAGGCCTCGGCCTTGCGGAAGACCTCATCGGCCCCGAATCCCACGTTGAATGCCGTTATCTTGCGAATCTTCAAATCCCAGGACATCTCTCCGTCCTGGCACATCCACTCGGGGTGCGATGCGGCGCCGCTCACCTTGACGTGACCGCGGGTGTGGTCTTCCGTGAGGAAACAGTCATCGGCCTCCACGCTGAAGGGCACGCCCCAGTCCACCTTGATGCGCTTCCAGCCCCAGAAACGGTGGAGCTGCGCGGCGTCCTCACCCCAGGCACCGGCCTTGACCATCAGGTAGGACGGTTTTTGCGGCTTCCCTGGGACCTGGCCGAAGACAGGCTCGTCTCCGCCAAGGGCGGGGTTGCAGAGGAAGAACTCGATGAAAAAGGGCTTGGGGGCTCCGGTTTCGGCATCATACCCGGTGAAGGAGTGCCACCACCAGTCGTACCCATTGCTTGCCTGGGCGCCGAAGAGCTGGCAGGCATCGCGGGCGATATCGTGTTTGTTGAACATAGTTTCTGTTTGGGACCACAAAGTTACGAAATAAATGCAAAGCCTTATCTACAGCACCTGCACCCACTAACCGTAACGGACCGGAAGCCCAGGTCGTTCCAGGACACAACGGGTGTAACGGCGCCGGTGAGGCCGGTTGCCGTAAGATTCTGGATGGTAAGGTCTTCGGCCACGGAGCCTTCCCGGACAGAGGTGGCGACGGGGGAGGAGAGATTCTCCATGGAGAGGTTCTGGAGAAGGATGTTACGCATCACGCCACTGGCCTTGCCCCAGGCACCGGGCTCCAGCGATACTCCAAAGAGCATATTGTTCCGCCGGGCTTCGCCGCTGGTGCGGTGGGGATATACGCCGGGACCGTAGAAATGGCTGTCACGGATGGTCACGCCGTCGCAGGGCATGATGATGCGGATCCCATTGCAGGAGGAGTTGATCTCGCACGCCTCGATGAGCATATTGTCCCAGTAACCGCCGGCAATGCTGTCGTCACCGGTCTGGAAGGAGCAGCCGCGAATGACGGCATCCTTCGCGCCGCGGATGTGAATTCCATCCCAGCCTTCGGTGATGGTAACATCCTCAAAGACAGGGTTTTCCAGGGCATATCCCAGAAAGGCATAATTGGCGGCACGGGTAATGTTCACATCCTGCATCCGGAACCGGGCTGCCTCCGCAACAATAATGGTATGCGGGCCCCGCATGCCTTCCTCTCCGCGCGCATCGAACACATGACGCCCGTCAATGGTACCCGGGCCGATGATAGCAGCATCGGCCACACCATCCCCGATGATAAGCGCCTTCATCCACTGCCGGTCGTTCACGCAGTTGGAATTGACGGTGCCGTTGCCGCTGTCGTAGCGCGTGAGGTCGTGCTTCGGAATATAGGGTTCATAGGCGTCCGGGGTTTCCAGGCCCTGCAAGACGGCACCGTCCGCGAGGAACAGCTCCACGCCGTCCCGAAGGTAGAGGGTGGCCGATTGATATGTCCCGGCCGGGACCACCACGCGGCCTCCGCCGGCTTCGGAGCATTGGTCCATGGCCTGCTGAATGGCCCGGGTGCATACCTGGCCTTCAAATGCCCCAAAATCGGCAATATTGAAAACACGTTTTTGCTCAGATGCGCAGGAAACTGCGGCAAGAAAGATAAGGAATGGAAAAAATCTTTTCATGATGTGCAAAGATATGCATTTCCGGATAATCCAGTCAAAGATAATTTGACTAATTTTGCAACGTGCACCGCATCATCTTTCATATAGACGTCAACAGCGCATTCGTTTCCTGGCTGGGCGCCAAGCTGGTAAAGGAAGGCAAACCGGACATCCGGCTTGTTCCGTCCGTCGTGTCCGGGGACCCGAGCGACCGGCGAAGCATTGTTACGGCAGCCTCCATTCCAGCCAAGAAGCTGGGCATCCGCGTTCCGGAGCCGGTCTCGATGGCGCTTCGGAAGTGCCCCGGCCTTATTATCATGAAAGGGGACTGGGAGTGGTATAAGCAGTGTTCGGAGAGCTTCATTGCCATTTGCCGGAGCTATTCTCCCGTCCTGCAGCAGTTCTCCATCGATGAGTGCTTCATTGACATGAGCTTCCGCTGCAAGCCGGAGAATGCCGTGGAGGTGGCAACGCGGCTGAAAGATGAGGTGAAGTCACAGCTGGGGTTCACCGTGAACGTCGGCATCGGCTCAAATAAACTCCTTGCGAAGATGGCCTCGGACTTTGAGAAGCCCGACAAAGTGCATACCCTTTGGGCCGATGAAGTCCCCGCCAAGATGTGGCCGCTGCCCGTTCGGGATCTCCTCTGGGTGGGGAAGAAGACGGAAGAGCGCCTCACCGCCTACGGGATCGATACCATCGGCAAGTTGGCGGGCATCGGCATGGGCTCGCTCACCCGGCTTGTGGGCCCCAAGTTCGCCCTGCAGCTGCACGAGAACGCCAACGGCCGGGACAATTCTCCGGTAGAGACGGAGATTGCCGAGGCCAAGAGCTACAGCGCCGAGAGGACGTTTCCGAAGGACCTGCTGGACCCGAAGGACATTGACAGGGCCCTTTTCAATGTGGCCTGCATTGTGGCGCACCGCATCCGCCGGGACCATTTCCGGGCTCAGTGCGTCTCCATGTTCATCAAGTACAGGGACTTTACGGTGGCGCAGAAGCAGACCACCCTGGAGCAGCCATCGGACGTGACGGCCATCATCCTCAATGCAGCCCGCAAGATGCTTCCGGAGATCTGGGACGGCGTTACACCCATCCGGCAGGTGGGCATGGGCGTATCGCGCCTGACGCACGAATCGGCTGTGCAGATGTCCCTGTTCGAAGACCCCAGGATGGAGTTCTATCAGGAATGGGACCGGCAGTTTGACGAGGACCGCGCGCGCTACGAGGACGCCAAAATGCTGGCATACGAACGTAAGAAATGAAAAACTTTGCAATATGAGAAAAACACTGGCAATAATACTGCTGGGGACGCTCCTTGGGATTGCCTGCAAAGGCCAACCTGTCACGGTTCTGGAAGAGCTCAAGGGCCGGGACGTAGTCCTTTTTGTGGCCGACGAGGATGAGATTTCTCCGGCCGATGTCCCATTTCCCGTCGTTTTCACCGGGATGGGAAAGATGCGGATGTTCAGCGCTCTCGTGAAATGGCACGACACGCTGCCGGAAGGAAGCCATCCCGTTGTCCTTAACATTGGCAGCGCGGGGTCGGCCAAGTATCCTATCGGCACCATTGTCAACTGCACCCGGTTCTTCAACGGCGGGTGCGAGCTGGTGCATGATTGCATTGAACTTTCGGCCGATGGTGCCAGCGTCTTTTCCGGGGATTATTTCATGAGCACCCAGACCTTCAGCCCGGAGCAGGTGAAGGCGCTTTCGCAGGAGTACGACCTCTTTGACATGGAGGCCTACGCCGCGGCCCAGTTCTGCAAGATGTACGATATCCCGTTCTACTGCCTCAAGGCGGTATCCGACAACCTGGACGGAAACCTGAAGGACTGGCGCTCTATCCTTGCCGATATCCGCGTGCAGTTCACGGAGTTATTGAACCAGAATACCTTGAGAGAGCCATGACCGAAAAACAAAAACGCGACAACGCCGTCATCGGCGCCGGCAGCATCGTAACGAAGGATATTCCCGCCGACTGCGTAGCCGTGGGCAATCCGTGCAAAGTGGTGAAGAGGGTTAGGTGAGGGGATTGAAGCGAACGGCGCGTGGCGCGAGTTGTTCGTGGCGCTTAAGCAATTGAGCGTCAGCTAATTAGCGTAACTGACGGGTATGTTTTCAGGCTCACCGGATAATTTCCGTGTTTACAGATTGAAAGTAAGATGTTGTTTTACGCATAGATTCGTGTTAGTCTGAAGAGAAAGAACTTCAAGTCAATAA
>CADAFW010000058.1 GCA_902787295.1 uncultured Bacteroidia bacterium | reverse complement strand
GAAGCCGAGCGCATCGCAGTGGCTGCCGAGAAGGTGCAGGCCGCAAAGGCCCTCGAGGAGGCCTACAAGAGCGAGCGTGACGCCGAGCTTGCACGTGCCGAGAGGGAGAAGGCTACCCAGCAGGCCAACATCGTCGTCGCCGCACAGATAGAGAAGGAGAAGGCCATCATCGAGGCAGAAGCCGAAGCCGAGCAGATCCGCCGCAAGGCGAAGGGTGAGGCCGACGCCATCTTCGCCAAGATGGACGCCCAGGCACGCGGTACCCTCGAGGTGCTCGCAAAGCAGGCTGAAGGTTTCGGACAGCTCGTCGCCGCAGCCGGCGGAGATGCCTCCCAGGCCATCACGATGCTCATCACCGACAAACTCCCCGAACTCGTCAAGACCCAGGTCGAGGCCGTCAAGGGCATCAACATCGACAAGGTCACCGTATGGGACGGCGGCAACGCCAAGGACGGCAAGACCGCTACCGCTAATTTCGTGTCCGGCCTGATGCAGTCCGTACCCCCGCTCGAAGACCTCTTCAAGATGGCCGGAATGAGCCTTCCGACCTACCTGAAGGGCAAGGCCGACAATCAGGCCGCTCCCGCGGAAGAAAAGGAGGATAAGTAATGATAGTCATCAACGTAGATGTGATGCTCGCCCGGAGGAAAATGTCCTCCGGGGAGCTTGCTCAGAAAGTGGGCATCTCACCTACCAACCTTTCCATCCTCAAGACGGGAAAGGCGAAGGCCGTGCGTTTCACCACGCTGAACGCCATCTGCCAGGCGCTGGAATGCCAGCCCGGAGAGATACTGGAGTTCAGGCCCGACGAGTAGGCCATCTAATCTTTCGCCCATGATCAGGAACATTATTATCCCCATAACCCTCACGATCGCCCTCGGAACATCGGCAAGCGCCTGCTCCGGGGGCGGTTCCGTCCCGGTGGAGGCACGGCAGGACGTGCTTTTCCGCGCAGACGCGCCCGCCCCGAGGTGGGTGGAATCCTTCCCGCTCGGCAACGGCCGCATCGGCATGATGTCGGACGGCGCCACCGGCAGGGAAACCGTGGTGCTCAACGAGATCAGCACCTGGACCGGCAGCAAGGACGACGCCGACAATCCCATGGCGCTGGACTCCCTCGGACGCATACGCGAACTGCTTTTCGCCGGCCGCAACGACGAAGCCCAGGAGCTGATGACCCGCACCTTCGTGTGCGGCGGCCGCGGAACCAGGATCACCGAACCCTACAACACCAGCTTCGGCCAGTACCAGCTGTTCGGCAACCTCGTCATAGACCATAAGGAAGCCGGGGAAGTCAGCGGCTACAGCCGTGTCCTCGACCTCGGCAGCGCCGTGGAAACCGTAAGCTACAGCCGCGGAGGCGTGAATTTCACCCGCCAGGCCTTCACCGCCAGGGGAGCCGACGTGGGAGTCCTGCGCATCACCGCGGACAAGCCGGACGCCATTGCCTTCGTGCTCAGCCTCAACAGGAAATCGAACGTGGAGATGCGGCCCGAATGGGAGCCGGTCGTGAAGGCCGACGGCTGCGACCTGGTCTATGACGTCCGCCTCCATTCCGGGCAGGAAGGCTCGCCGGACGTGCTGCCGCAGGGCATGAAGCTCGCCGGCAGGGTACGCATCCTGCTGCCTCAGGGTGGCAGCATCGAGGCCGTGAACGACTCGCTTTCAGTGCAGGGCGCGGGCGAGGCGATCGTGCTCGCCGCAATGAACACGGACTACCGCAACCCGGATCCGGATGCGCTGTCCCTCAAGCAGATAGAAGCCGCGGCGGCACTGCCGTTCAGCAGCATCCTTGAGGCCCACGTAGCCGACCACCGGAAGTATTTCGACCGCGTCAGCCTCGACCTCGGGCACAACCCCGCCAGAGAAAGCCTGACGCTCAAGGAAAGGCTGGAGGCCTACGACAGGGACCACGACGATCCGGCGCTGGTGGCGCTCTACTACCAGTTCGGCCGCTACCTGCTAATCTCCACCACCCGCGAAGGCAGCCTCCCTCCGAACCTGCAGGGAATGTGGGCCAACACCATCCGCACCCCCTGGACCGGGGACTACCACCTCAACATCAACCTCCAGATGAACTACTGGCCGGCCGAGAAAGGCAACCTCACGGAACTCGTGATGCCGCTGGTGGACTGGACGGAGGAACAGGTGGAGAGCGGCCGCCATACCGCGCAAGCCTTCTACGGGGCACGCGGCTGGACCTCGCACATCCGCGCCAACGTATGGGAATACACCGCCCCCGGCGACAGCCCGTCCTGGGGCGCCACCAACACCTGCGCCGCCTGGCTCTGCGAGCATCTGTACGACCACTACCTTTATACCCTGGACAAGGACTACCTCGCACGCATCTATCCTACCATGAAGGAAGCCGCCCTGTTCTTCGTGGACATGCTGGTGGAAGACCCTGAAACCCATTGGCTGGTCACTGCGCCCACCACCTCGCCGGAGAACTCCTTCCTGCTTCCTAACGGCCACAAGGCCAACGCCTGCGCCGGCTCCACGATGGACAACCAGATAGTGCGCGAACTCTTCACCAACACCATCGCGGCCGCCGGGACCCTCAAGACCGACGCCGGATTCGTGAAGGAACTCGAGGAGAAACTCACCCGCATCCAGCCCACCACGATAGGCGAAGACGGCAGGATAATGGAATGGCTCCGTCCTTACGGGGAAACGGACGTCCACCACAGGCACGTGTCGCATCTGTACGGCCTGTTCCCCGGCAACGAGATATCCCCGCTCCGCACTCCGGAACTGGCCGAAGCGGCCCGCAAGAGCCTTGAGGTCAGGGGTGACGAGAGCACCGGCTGGTCCATGGCCTGGAAGATCTGCTTCTGGGCGCGCCTGCACGACGGGGAGCACGCCTGGAAACTCATAGGCGACCTGCTGCATCCCGCCGGAACGGGAGCGGGCACCAACTACAGTCGCGGAGGCGGTTCACACGCCAACATGTTCTGCGTCCATCCGCCGTTCCAGATCGACGGCAACTTCGGCGGCGCCGCCGGCATAGCCGAGATGCTGATGCAGGACGACGGCGGGACCATCGAACTGATCCCCGCGCTTCCGGACGCCTGGAAGACCGGCTCGTTCCACGGACTGCGCGCGAAGGGAGGCCTCGAGGTATCCGCCGCGTGGGAGGACAAAAAAATAACCTGGGTGCAGGTCAAAGCCGACACCCAGGCGAAGATCAATATCGTCGGTCTTACTTCCAGACCGGTGAAGCTTCGCAGCGGAAGGACGTGGGAGTACAGGCGCTAGCCACTTCAATGTATTTATCATCGGATCTGATTCCGAGCGCGAGCAGTTGCTCGCGGAAGTAATTCTCAAAGTCGTCCTCAACGATGCCGCGGGAGAAATTGACGTTCAGCGTGTCGCCGTAGCCTATGGCCGCGGCGGCACCTGCGTTTCCGCGCTGGCGTCCGAGGATGAAGTCCATTTCACGCACATAGGGCTGCATCTCCGCAGGGAGCTTCACGTTGCCTATGTTGGAAAGCGTCTGCGAGCAGAAGCGGTCGCCGTGGAGCTTGTTGATGATGTCTATCACCGGCTTCTTGATGAAGCGCGGGATGCAGCGCACACCCACGTTGCGCTCCAGGCCCACGTTGGCCGCGATCTTCGGCTCGAGGTTGGAGGGAAGGGTATAGAGATTCTTCTGAAGGGAGACCTCCTTCAGGATCTCGTCGAAGGTGCGGTAGCCGTTGGTCACGTCCACCCCGAGATTCACGTATGAGGAGTAGTTGCGGAGGGTCCTGCCGCCGAACACCCTGCGCAGGTCCACGGGCACGTTGACCTTGAGCACATTGGCTTTGCGGGGGCGGGGATCCTCGATGTGCATCTTCTGCAGCGCATACACGATGGAGGCGGTGAGGATGTCCGTGACGGTGCATCCGCGCTCCTTCGCGACGGCCTTGATCTCGTTCATCTGGATGGACACCTTGATGTCGTGAAGCACGTTGACCGGTTCCTTGGTGCCCTGGATATGGTAGGCGGGGTCGTTCTTCTCGAGCGAGCCCTTCTTGCCGGCGAAGGTGGTGAAGGAGTCCTCGATCTCGGAAATCCGGGGCTGCTGCTTCACGTCCAGCACGTGGCTGTCGTAGGTGATGTCCAGGCCGTGGCGTATCCTGAGGTACTCGCCGGTGAGGGTGAGCAGGAAGGTGAGGGCCGCGTTGCCGTCGCCGAGGACGTGGAAGACGTCGAGCACGATGCGGTTGCAGTCCGGGCTGACCCTGAACATATAATTGAAATTCTTGCTGAAGTCGAATCTCTCAAGCGGGGAGAGTTCGGATATCTTGGGTGCGGTGCCTATCTTGCGGAGGTACCACCAGAACGCCCCGTTTTTGAGCGTATAGCCGAAACTGGGGATCCTGGCGACCGTGGCTTCGAGTGCCGACTGGAGCACGCCGCTGTTTACGTATTCATTAAGGGTGACGCTGAGTCGGAAAAGAGCCGCATACTTCTTGGAAAGGCAGGCGGGATAGATGTTGGAGGCGTTGTCGAGCCTCATTCTCATCGGAAGATTCATGACTGTTTGCGTTTTGTTCCGATGCAAAATTAGGATGACTGCAAGGCCCGGAAAAATAATAGTCACAAGTGACGAAGCATTGTGACCAAAACCCCTGTTTTGGGACTAAAATGGCGTATTTGGGACTAAATTCGCGGAAAAATCACTTCGTCACTTCATCCCCGGTGACGGAATCCAGGCGCAAAACTGCTTTTACAGCCTCCAGGAGGAGGCTCTTTTCCTGCCGCTCGCTGAGGGTGTGCCCGTTACTGTGCCCGGCCTCGCGGTCGAGGCTGAACCAGCGCACGCTATCCTTCCCGAACAGCCTTTTCCAGCGGAACGCGCTCACTCCGACGGCAAGGATGCGGAAGTGGTCCTGCCGCCCTATCAGGGCAAGCGGACGCTCGTCCGGATTGTTCCTGCGGAAGGTCTCTATCGCCCGGTTGCGAAGGCCCTTGTACCGGGCCAGGACTTCCGGCTCGAACGACACCTGCTGCCGGCGCCCGCCCTTCTCGTGGATAAGGAGGTCCTTCACCCAATTCCGGAGCCATTTCATCCGGGCCGGGAACGAAAGCAGGTAGAGCGTGCGGAACGCATTGATGCCGGGGCTGAGGAACAGGTGCGGGGCGCCGCCGAGCATCATGGCGTGGCCGCATCCGAGCGACTCGCCTATGATCAGGTCGGGATGCACCTCGGCGTTCCAGGCCTGGAGCTGGCGCTGCGCCTCCAGCGGGTCGAAGCTGTAGGTCCTGAGGGTCATCCTCAGCTCGCACGGCTCCCCGTCCCGGAGCCAGCGCCCGCCTTCCAGAAGGGAACGCAGCACCCCGGGGCCGTAGCTGTCTTCGCCACCGCCCATCCCGTGGACATAGAGGACATTCAGGGTTTTCACCTATTTCTTATTGACCTTGTAAGGGATTCCGAGACGCTCGAGTTCCATGATGAAGTCGTTGTTCACGCCCACGCGGAACTTCTTGGAATAGAACGTGAGGTTGTAGCCCGTGGCCTTGTCGGAAAGATAGACCTCCAGCGTGGTGTTGCCCGGGTTGGCCTTCAGGAGCTTCTGCAGGCGCTTCCGGAAATCGGCGTCCAGCATAGCGCTGTCCACGGCAATCCAGAACGAGGACATATGCGATTCCGCAAGCGTGCCGAGAAGGTTTATCTTCTTGATCTTCAGCACGAACGGAGCAGTCCTGCCTTGCGCGCGGTCCTCCGGCTTGATGAAGTATTTCTCCGCTATCTCGCCTTCCAGGTAGAGGTGTGCGTGCAGCTGCATGAACGCGATGAAGTTCTCGTAATCCTTGCCGAAAAGCGCGATCTCGTAGCTGCCGGAATAGTCTTCTATGATCACCCTGGCCCCCTGGGAGCCGTTTTTCGTGATCATCGTCTTCACCTCGGTGACTATGCCCGCCAGCTTGACCTTGACGGGGCGCTTGCTCTTCTCGCACTCGTCCACCTTGGACGGGATGGAAGCTATGGGGCAGTCGGTGAAATGCTTGATCTCGAAGGCGTAACGGTCCAGCGGGTGGGAACTGATGTACATTCCCACGTAATTCTTCTCCTGCTGCAGCAGCGCCAGGGTATCCTCCTCCTCGGTCAGCGGCGGCATCTCCGGACGCTTGGGCTTCATCTCTTCCACCTCGCCGAAGAGCGAACTGGCCGAATCCATGGTGTCGTTGCGGCAGACGAGGGTCTCCAGCGAGCGGGCGTTCACCGTGCCGGCCATCCTCTCCATGAAATCCCACACGTCCTTGAACAGGCCGTTCTTCCCGCGCTCGGCGATGATTGCGGACACCACGGTGGAGCCGAAGCCCTTCATTCCGCCGAGGCCGAAACGGATATTGTGCGCCTTGGTGGCGGTGAAGCCTTCGTCCGACTCGTTCACGTCTGGGCTCAAGACCTTGACTCCGTGCGACTTGCAGTCGGCCATGATCTTCTTGATCTCGTCCATGTTGTCCAGGTTGCAGGACAGGTTGGCCGCAAAGAATTCCGCCGGATAATGGCACTTCAGCCAAGCCGTCTGGTAGCTCACCCAGGCATAGCAGGTGGCGTGGGACTTATTGAACGCATACTGCGCGAACTTCTCCCAGTCCTTCCAGATCTTGTCCAGCATCTTTTCCGGATGGCCGTGCTCGGCGCCGCCCTTCATGAACTTCTCCTTGAGCTCCATCATCACGGCTATCTGCTTCTTGCCCATTGCCTTGCGGAGCTTGTCAGCCTCGCCCTTGGTGAATCCGGCAAGCTTCTGGGAAAGAAGCATCACCTGCTCCTGGTACACGGTGACGCCGTATGTGTCCTGCAGGTATTCCTCCATCTCCGGCAGGTCGTACTGTATCTTCTGCACGCCGTTCTTGCGGTCCACGAAATCCGGGATGTAATCCATAGGACCCGGGCGGTAGAGGGCGTTCATAGCGATGAGGTCCTCGAAGCGCGTGGGCTTGAGCTTCTGCAGCCAGGTCTTCATGCCTTCGGATTCGAACTGGAACACGATGGTGGTGTCGCCGCGGCCGTAGAGGGCATAGGTTTCGGGGTCGTCTATCGGGATGGCCTCGATGTCGATGTCCAGGCCGTAGTTCTCCTTGATGTTGTCGAGGGTCTTGTGGATGATGGAGAGGGTGTTGAGCCCGAGGAAGTCCATCTTGAGCATGCCCACGTCCTCGATGTAGTGGCCGTCGAACTGGGATGTCCACACGTCCAGCCCGGTCTCCTTGTCCTTGGAGAGGCAGATGGGGATGTAGTCCGTGAGGTTGCCGCGTCCGATGATTGTAGCGCAGGCGTGCTGGCCCACC
Source organism: uncultured Bacteroidia bacterium (assembly GCA_902787295.1). GTDB lineage: Bacteria > Bacteroidota > Bacteroidia > Bacteroidales > UBA932 > Cryptobacteroides. The sequence continues at coordinate 7,932 of CADAFW010000058.1, read as the reverse complement.
TGGCGTATGCAGCCCTCCAGCGCGAGCGCATATTTCAGGACCTCCTTGTTGATCTCGGTGCCGTTCTGGAGCTCGTTCTGGAAATCGGGGACCAGACGGTAGCAGTTCTTGAGGTTGATCTTGACATCCACCTCCTCCATGCCCTTCTGGAAGGTCTTCTTCACCTTGATCTTCTGCCCGGGATTGTCCGGGTCGTCCGTCTCGACCTCCTTCTCGAAGGTCTTGAAGCCGGGTTTCAGCTCGTCCAGCTTGGGATTGAACGGGTATTCCTTCTCCACCTTCTCGCTGAGGCGGTCCGGGACCATCTTGGTGAGCCTGGTGGACTCGTCTATGCTGAGGCCGCTGATGCGCGCGACGTCCTTGATGGCGCTCTTGGCGGCCATCGTGCCGAAGGTGATGACCCTGGACACGTGGTCGGCGCCATAGACCTTCTCAACGTATTCGTGGGCCGCGCTGAGGTTCTCGAAGTCCACGTCTATATCCGGCATGCTGATACGGTCCGGATTCAGGAAACGCTCGAACAGCAGCGAGTACTTGATAGGGTCCAAATTGGTGATACCCAAGCAGTATGCCACGACGGAACCGGCCGCCGAGCCACGCCCCGGACCCACCATGAATCCCATCTTGCGCGAGGCCGCGATATAGTCCTGGACGATGAGGAAGTAGTCCGGGAAGCCCATCTTGCAGATGGTCTTCAGCTCGAAGTCGATGCGCTGGGCCTGCTCGTCGGTCAGGGTGTCGCCGTAGCGCTTGTGCGCGCCCTCGTAGGTGAGGTGGCAGAGAAACGCGACGGACTTGCAGAACTCGTCGCCGCGGTAGGTCCTGGTGACCTCGCCGGTCTTCTTGTTCTTGGAAACGTCGTATTTTCCTTCCTCTATGACGTCCTTGTACTTCTCCAGATGGGCGTCGATGTCGGCCAGGAAGTCGGGGTCGATGTTGAATTTGGGCAGGACGTGCGGGCGGTCTATCTGGAAAGCCTCCACCTTGCCGCAGACCTCCATCGTATTGGCGATGGCCTCCGGATGGCCGGGGAAGAGCTCCAGCATCTCCTCCTCGCTCTTTATGTACTCCTGCTGGGTATAGCGCAGGCGACTCTGGTCGTCCACCATCGCATTGGTAGTCAGGCAGATAAGCCTGTCGTGGACAGGGCCGTCCTCCTTCCTTATGAAGTGCGCGTCGTTGGTGGCGACCACCTTGACCCCCATCTCCTCCGCCAGCTTGAAAATCTCCTCGTTGACGATCTTCTGGCTGTCATAGACCTCGGTGGAGAGGCCCGGGATCTCGGTCTTGTGGAGCATCACCTCGAGGTAATAGTCGTCCCCGAACACGCGCTTGTGCCATTCTATGGCCTTGCGCGCGCCGTCGATGTCCCCGGCGAGTATGTCCTGCGAGATCTCCCCCGCGAGGCAGGCGGAGCTGCAGATCAGGTTCTCGTGGTATTTCTCGATGACCCCGTGGTCCACGCGCGGACGGTAGTACATGCCCTCGATGTGCCCCGTGGACACGATCTTCATCAGGTTCCTGTAGCCGTCGTAATTCTTCGCGAGAAGGATGAGGTGGTAGTAGCGCTTGTGCTCCGAATCCTTCAGGCGGTGGTCGTAGTGCCTCGTGACATACACCTCGCAGCCGACGATGGGCTTCACTATGAAGTTGCCGTCCGCATCCTTGTTGCTCTTGTCGTTGGCATACTTGAAGAACTCCTTCACGCCGTACATGTTGCCGTGGTCGGTGATGGCCAGGGCGGGCATGCCGAGTTCCCGGGCGCGCTCGAAGAGCTGCCGGATGTTGGAGAGTCCGTCAAGGATGGAATACTGGGTATGGACGTGGAGGTGTACGAATGACATATATTATCAGATCTTGATCTTGAGGCACCAGATGTGGTCGCAAGGCTTGTTCCTGCGTACGGAAGCGGGCACGGAGACGGTGATTCCGCCGTCGGCGTTGTCCGCCCACTTGAGCGTTCCCTTGGCACCGAGCAGGCTCACGGCGCCTTTGGAAGCGGGTTTCACGCCCTTGAAGCTGATCTCCTCGGGCATCCCGGTCTCGTCTTCTCCGGCAAGATAGAACGCATAGACATAGCCGTCCTTCTGCGTGAAGCAGACCTTGCCGTCCTGGTTGGTGCTGAAGACCTTGGTGCCGTAGATGCCTTCGGAATTGACCTGCATCCAGTCGCCGATTTCGCGCAGGCGCTCGTATGCTGTCTCCTCAAGGGTTCCGTCGGGCTTGGGGCCCACGTTCAGCAGCAGGTTGCCGCCGCGGGAGACGACCTGCACGAGCATGTCGAGCATCTGTTTCGCGCTCTTGTACTCGAGCCCGGGGCGGTAGGACCAGGAATAGGTCATCGTGATGCAGGACTCCCAGGGGTAGTCGAGCGCCGTCTCGGGAATCTCCTGCTCGGGGGTGAAGTAGTTCTCGCGGAGACCGCCTATCCCCCTGGCTACCAGCATGATATTGGGCTGGTTGTCGCGCGCGGTCTTGGTCAGCCTGTCCCAGTCCATCACGACACTGCCGTCCGGCGAGCAGATGCTGAGGTCGAACCAGAGCATGGACAGTTCGCCGTAATCACCGCCGGTGAGTTCGTCCACCTGCTTGTTGGCGAAATCCTGGAAGCTTTCCCATTTCTCGGGGAAATCGGCGACGGGATAGTTCGGATACCTGTCCTTCGCAGGGAAGAAATCCCACCAGTAATCCTGGTGATGCCAGTCGGCTATGCTGAAGTATGCGCCGGGATTGATGCCCTTCTCGCGGAAGGCCTCGAATACGGCCTTGGCTATGTTGGCGTTCTTGTTCACGTGGAACGGACAGTCCTTCGAGGTGATCTTGTAGTCGGTCTGCTGCGTGTCGAACATGCAGAAGCCGTCGTGGTGCTTGGTGGTGAACACGACGTACTTCATGCCCGCATACTTGGCCGCGTCGGCCCACTTGGAAGGGTCGAAGGACACGGGGTTGAACACGCGGTAGAGGTTCTGGTAAAGCTCCACGTACTCGTTGTACGAAAGCCCGCGCTCCTTCCTCGCCCTGTACATCCAGGACACCGGCTGGGGATTGAGGGACCAGGACTCGATGACGCCTAGTTCGCTGTACACGCCCCAGTGGATGAACATTCCGAACTTATAGTCCTGCCACTGGGCTATGTTCTCCCTGACGCCGCGCTCGAGCGGGGCGACGTACTTCCTTCCGGGTTTCGACTCCTGCGCGGAAAGGGCGCAGCAGAGGGTGATTGCAAGCGCAATCAAGGTGGTTTTCCTGATCATTATGCGGTTATGTTTGTAGTTCAGTCTATTCCCTGGGCCACCCGGGTGCCGTAAGGGGCAGTTCCACGCCCTCCGGGGTCACCAGTACGGTACCGGCCTCCGGCTGGGCGAGATGGCCTATGATGTCGAAGGTCTGGAAATCCTTGCGGAATCTCTCCAGCTGCAGTATGGGCACGGTGAACAGGAGCTTGTAGTCTTCGCCGCCGTTCATCGCCGCCGAAACCGGATCCAGGTCCATTTCCTTGCCTATGGCGAAGCTGCCGCCCTCGAACGGGATCTTGTCGGCATATATCTTGGCGCCGAGGCCGCTCGCCCGCGCAATGCGGAAAACGGCGTCCGAAAGGCCCTTGGTCACGAAAACGCCGGAAGACGGGTAGATCTCGCCGTCCTCCAGCTGGCCCACGGTGCCGGCCCCGAGTTCGGGACGCAGGTATGCGCCCACGAGCATGCGGTATTTCTCCAGCCCGTCCTTCTCTCCGGCGCCCTGCTCGAACTTGACGCGCTCCCTTTCGAGAAGCTGCAGGCCGAGGAAGGCGGCCCCGAGGCTGCCGCTCACGCAGAGGAGGTCCTTGCTCTTCGGCGCGGGCATCCTGGCGGCTGTCAGTTTGGCCAGCGCACCGCTTGCGCTCACATTGATGCTCAATCCGTTACGCGAGGGGATGAGGTCCAGGCTGAGGGCGGTGTAGCCGTGCTCCTTCGCGGCGGCGACCACCCCGGACCAGAGCTCCGCGACCTGCGCGAAATCCAGCTTTGCGGACACGCCGAGCACCACGGAAAGGGTCCTGGGATGCGCCATCGCGGCATACAGTTCCCCGGTCACGGCCACCACGGCCTTGCCGCCGAGGTGCTTCAGGGGGAAATACACGAGGTCGAAGTCGGTGCCCTCGATGAATGTCTTCGCCGCGCTGACGCAGGTCTCCCCGGCCTTCGCGACGAAGGCGACAGGCTCCGCGAAGGGCTTGTATCCGCTGCCTTCGAAGAGCTGCCTGACGGCCTCCACACGGCCTAACTGTGCAAAGGTCCGCTCCTCCATCAGAGATTGCGAAGGAGGTTGTTGAGGTTGACCCTCTTGTCTATCATGGCGCGGAGGTCGGCAATGGGAACGCGCTGCTGCTCCATCGTGTCGCGGTCGCGCACGGTCACGCACCCGTCGTTCAGGGAATCGTGGTCTACGGTGATGCAGAACGGGGTTCCGATGGCATCCTGGCGGCGGTAGCGCTTGCCTATGCTGTCCTTCTCCTCGTACTGGCAGTTGAAATCGTACTTGAGGTCATCCATGATCTTCTGGGCGAGCTCCGGCAGGCCGTCCTTCTTCACGAGGGGCAGGACCGCGGCCTTCACGGGCGCGAGCGGAGCGGGGATGCCGAGCACGACGCGGGATTCGCCGTTCTCGAGCTTTTCCTCCCTGTAGGCGTGGCTGAGCACCGCGAGGACCATGCGGTCTACGCCGATGGAAGTCTCCACCACGTACGGGGTATATGCCTTGTTCTCCTCGGGATCGAAGTACTCGATCTTCTTGCCGGAGAACTTCTGATGGTTGCCGAGGTCGAAGTCGGTGCGGCTGTGGATGCCTTCGAGCTCCTTGAATCCGAACGGGAACTGGAACTCGATGTCGGTGGCGGCGTTGGCATAGTGCGCGAGCTTCTCGTGGTCGTGGAAACGGTAGTTCTCCGCGCCCATTCCGAGGTTCACGTGCCACTTCATGCGCTGCTCCTTCCACTTCTTGAACCAGTCGAGCTCGGTGCCCGGCTTGATGAAGAACTGCATCTCCATCTGCTCGAACTCCCTCATGCGGAAGATGAACTGGCGGGCGACTATCTCGTTGCGGAAGGCCTTGCCTATCTGCGCGATGCCGAAAGGAATCTTCATGCGGCCGGTCTTCTGGACGTTGATGTAGTTCACGAAAATGCCCTGGGCGGTCTCCGGACGCAGATAAATGGTGTTGGAGGCGTCCGCGGTGCTGCCGAAGGAGGTCTTGAACATGAGGTTGAACTGGCGCACGTCGGTCCAGTTGCAGGTGCCGCTGATGGGGCAGACTATGTTGCAGTCATAGATGATCTGGCGGTACTCGGCGAAGTCGCCGGCGGCCTCGGCCTTCATGTAGCGGCCGTGCACCTCGTCGTACTTGGCCTGCTCGCGGAGCACGTTGGGGTTGGTGGCACGGAACTGGGCCTCGTCGAAACTCTCGCCGAAGCGCTTGCGGCCCTTCTCCACTTCCTTGTTGATCTTCTCCTCGATCTTGCCGAGATAGTCCTCGATGAGGACGTCGGCGCGGTAGCGCTTCTTGGAGTCCTTGTTGTCTATGAGCGGATCGTTGAACGCGCTCACGTGGCCGGAGGCCTCCCAAATGCGGGGATGCATGAAGATGCACGAATCGATGCCGACGATGTTCTCGTTCAAGCGGGTCATCGCGTTCCACCAGTACTGTTTGATATTGTTCTTGAGCTCGACGCCCATCTGGCCATAGTCATAGACCGCGGCGAGTCCGTCATAGATCTCGCTGGAGGGGAAAATGAAGCCGTATTCCTTGCAATGGGCGACCAAAACCTTGAAAAGTTCTTCCTGTGTCATGGCATAATATTTATAAGTATGCAAAAATAGTCATTTCTGCTTAACTTTGCCACCCAAGTTTGCGTAAATGAAGATTAGGAAAACACTTTTCGCCGCGCTTGCGCTGATTTCCGCAGCCCTGCCCCTGCAGGCGCAGATCACGGAGAAGGTGGACACGCTGAGGGCTTCCAGGGTCACCGCCGAGAAGCGCACGCGCGAAGCCTCCACCCAGACCGGCCTCCAGCGGCTCGACGAAAAAAAGATAAACCGCGGATTCGCGCTGTTCAACACCCCCGACATCATCAAGACCCTGCAGATGATGCCCGGCGTCGCGGCCGGCACCGAACTCATGTCCGGACTATACGTCCACGGCGGCGACGGCAGCGACAACCTTTTCCTGCTGGACGGCGTCCCCATCTACCAGATCAGCCACGTGGGAGGCCTCTTCTCCGCATTCAACAGCGACGTGGTGGAGACGCTGGACTTCTACAAGAGCGGCTTCCCGGCCCGCTACGGCGGCAGGGCGTCCTCGGTGGTGGACGTGCACACGCGCGAAGGCAACTTCGATAAATTCAAGGGCACCTTCGCCCTGGGCCTGGTGGACGGCCGTTTCCAGATAGAAGGCCCGCTGGTCAAGGGCAGGACCTCCTTCAACCTCGGCATACGCCGTTCCTGGTCCGAGGTGGTCACCGTTCCGGCCCTGATAATCGCCAACCGGCGGGAGATACGGGAGAACGGTAAAGATGAAGCCAACCGCTACTACGGCGGCTACAATTTCACCGACTTCAACTTCGGCATCACCCACAAGTTCAGCGAAGACAACCGCCTGCGCCTCAACTTTTACTGGGGCGACGACCGCATGCCCTTCACCATAGAGATGGCCAACCACTCCGGCGACGGCCCCGACCGGCACTACGGCTACGACGCAATCAAGGCTAAATTATTCTGGGGCAACACGTTAACCTCGCTGAACTGGCAGTACGACATCACGGACAAGTTCTACCTGGACGCCACGGCGTACCACTCCCGCAACCGCAACATCATCGACCTTTCGGTCAGGATGTGGGAATGGGACGGCAAGGACGCCTACAGTTCCGTAGGGGAGGACGTGACCGCCGTGGTCTCCGTCAGCGGCGTGAAGGCCAATTTCCACTACAAGCCCCTGCCCGGCCACCACATCCGCTTCGGCGCGATGGCGCAGTACAACCACTACACCCCCGGCAGGACCTTCAGGACCGATTTCTACAACCCCGGCGGCAACATCGTCAAGGAATTCACCAACAAGGTCGTCTTCGACGGTGGCGAGAGCGCGGTGTTCGCGGAGGACGAATTCAACATCACCGAGCGCTTCAAGGCCAATATCGGCGCGCGCGGGGTGTTCTTCCTCGTCCGCGGCGGCTGGTTCCCCAAGTTCGAGCCGAGGGCCTCGCTGAAATACCAGCTGAGCGCCGGAACCTCCCTGAGGCTGTCCTACGCGGAGATGAACCAGTTCGACCACAGCATCGCCACCTCCTACATAGACCTTCCCACCAACACCTGGATGCCCTCCACGGCCAAGATCAAGCCCATACGCTCGCGCCAGGTGGCCGGCGGCGTCTATTCCACCCTCCCGCACAACGTGAAGCTCACGGTGGAGGGCTGGTACAAGACCATGGACAACCTCTATGAATACGGCGGCATCACCAGCCTGTACCCGCCCATAGACACCTGGGAGACCGATTTCGTGCCCGGCAAAGGCAAGTCCTGGGGCCTGGAATACGGCACGGAATACGAAGACGGGAAGATTTCCGCGTCGCTCTACTACACCCTCTCCTGGAGCCTCCGCAAGTTCGAGGCCTTCTACTACGACTGGTACCCGGACCGCAACGACAACCGGCACAAGATAGACCTCCTGGTCAACTACCGCTTCACCCCGAAATTCGAGGTCTATGCGGGCTGGCACTACCACACCGGAAGCAACATGACCGCCGCCACCTTCGTGCTGGACACTAGGAGCAAATACGGCTATGCCTTCGAGGTCTTCGACCGTCCCAACAGCCTGAAAATCCCTGATTATCACCGGCTTGACCTCGGTCTCAACTGGACCCGCACCACCCGTCGGGGCAACACCCGCATCCTGAATTTCAGC
>CADAFW010000057.1 GCA_902787295.1 uncultured Bacteroidia bacterium | reverse complement strand
TTTCAGCTGGCCGACAACGGCCTTTCCGGGTTTCTGGAAGTTGTTCTCCTATCTGTTCCCGTCCACCTTCGGCTGCCAGGCTTTCATCAACCTGAACACAGCAGGTGCTCCGCTTCAGGTCGTCGCTCCGCAGCTCCGCGCCCTGTGTATCCAGGGAGTCGTTTACTACATCCTTGCCTGCGCAGCGATATATGTGGAGAATTTCGTATCCAAGAAGTCCGGGACGGTCTTTTTGGACTCTTCTAAATAATTAAATCTTGCTTTCCGCTCCAAACGCCTCGCAGAAAAATGCGGGGCGTTTTTGTTTGTGGAACGATGAATCTGCCCCTGCCCATTGTACATGTCTCGCTTGTACAGGATAACGTCAGCAGAACGGCTCTCCCTTGTACATCACGGCATTGACTCCGCCCTTGCCATGGCCTGCGCTCCCAAGGAGCCCGTAAAGTATCTCTCTTTATCCTTTCAGTTCAATTGAGATGATGACAATCTGCACACAAATATAGACACGTGCTCAGACCATTCTGAGAGGGATTTTTGTGGAGCATAGGAGAATCGAACTCCTGACCTTTTGAATGCCATTCAAACGCTCTACCAACTGAGCTAATACCCCTTTGCGAGCACAAATATATCAATAATTTCCGTAAATTTGCAATACCGTCCTGAAAAGACGGCCTTTTTTATGGCAAAAGGCAAGTCAGACAAGAGAGTACAGATCAGCAACAAGCGCGCATCGTTCGACTACGAGTTCATCGAGACCTACGAGGCGGGCATAGTGCTGGTGGGCACGGAGATCAAGTCCCTGCGCGCCGGAAAGGCCTCCCTGGCCGATGCCTACTGCTATTTCTCCGGCGGCGAACTCTACGTCAGGGGGATGAACATCGCCACCTACTTCTGGGCCTCGGCCTGGGGCGGACACGAGCCGGCAAGGGACCGCAAACTCCTCCTCAACAGGAAGGAACTGCGACACCTGGCCCAGTCGGTCAAACAGAAGGGCCTCACCATCGTGGCCGTCAAGGCTTACATCAACGAAGGTGGCTACGCGAAGCTTCTCATCGCGCTTGCGAAGGGAAAGAAGGAATACGACAAGCGCGAGTCCATCAAGGAAAAGGACATACGCCGCGAAATGGAACGCGGATAATGCCGGTCGCCAAGAACATAATCGCCCAGCTGCCCGATCCGGAAGTCATTGACGTTCCGGCACTTGCGCGTGCGCTTGAAGACGGCTCCACGGACCTCGTGGTCGTGCTCGGACCCACCGCATCCGGCAAGACCAGATACGCCGTCTCGCTCGCCCGGGAGCTGCAGCGCCTCACCGGCAAGCCTGCCGAAATCATCTCCGCCGACTCCCGGCAGATTTACAGGGGGATGGACATAGGCACCGGAAAGGACCTCGCGGAATACGGCGACGTGCCGTACCACCTCATAGACATACTCCCGGCGGGCGCGAAATACAGCGTCCACGCATTCCAGCAGGATTTCATCAAGGCCTACAGGGACATCCTGGACCGCGGCGCGCTGCCCATACTGTGCGGCGGTACCGGCCTCTATATCAATGCAGTGACCGCCGGCTACGACTTCAACGGTCCCCACCCCCTCAGCGCGAAACGCCCGGAAGGGAAACGCCCGGAAGGACTGCCGGAAAAGCCGTATTTCATCGGCACCCTCGTATCGCGCGAAGTGCGCAACGCCCGCATAGACGCAAGGCTCGAAGCCCGTCTGCAGGAAGGGATGGTGGAGGAGATAAAGGGCCTGCTGGACAGCGGCGTACCCGCCGAAAGCCTGATAGCCTACGGGCTTGAGTACAAGTTCGTTACGCTCTACGTTCTGGGAGAACTCACGCGCGCTGAGATGGTCACGCAGCTGGCTACGGCCATCCACCAGTTCGCCAAGCGGCAGATGACCTGGTTCAGGGGCATGGAGCGCTCCGGAGCCGTCATCCACTGGACTGAAGTCTGATCCCGGGAATTATTCCCCTTCTTCGGAAACGGCCTTCGCCGCGTGCAGTTTCTGCCTGCGGGTCTCCGCCGAATCGTGGCCGAAAAGCAGCCTGGGGCCTTCCACGCTGCGCCAGTAGTCCGCATCGAACTCCGCCGGACTCACGAAATCCCCTTCGCGGTCTATCCTGAAAGACAGGTAGTTGATCTTGTAGCCCTGCTCCAGGAACATGCTCTCATAGAAAGTCTGCACCTCCCTGGTTATCGGCGGCACATCGGCATCCCCGCCGTAGAGGTCCTCGGTGCAGGCGAGCACTTCCAGCCCGTTCGCGGCGCAGACGGCCTTGGTGTATTCGTGGAGGAAGCGGCTGTCGGTCTTGAGGTGCACAATCCCGCCCTTCCTGAGGAACTTGCGGTAGCGCTCCAGGAAAAGGGGCGAGCTGAGGCGGGCGTTCTCCCTGCGCATCTGCGGATCGGAGAAAGTCAGCCAGATCTCGCTGACCTCGCCGGGAGCGAAGTACGCCGTGATGAATTCTATCCTGGTGCGGAGGAAAGCGACGTTGGGCAGGGCGTGCTCGGTGGCGTATTTCGCGCCTTTCCAGAGCCTCGCGCCCTTGATGTCCACGCCGATGAAATTGGCGCCGGGCTCCTTGCCGGCCAGCGCGATGGTGTATTCGCCCTTGCCGCAGCCGAGTTCCAGCACCAGCGGAGCGTCCGGGTCGCCGTGGAACATCATCCCGTTCCAGCGGCCCTTCACCTCGTGGTCGCGCAGGTGGAAATAGCCGTCCGCCAGCACCTCCTCCGCGGAAGGCTGAAGAAGGCAGGAGAAATGCTCGTTCTCGGCGAATTTACGGAGTTTGTCGTGCCCCATCGTTGCGTTTGCAGATTATGCCCATGCCGCTGAACCCTTCCGGGACCTCGGCGGGACGTATGCTGATCTTCCAGATGCCCGGCTCGGCCATCGCGACGCCGCTGCGGTAGGGCTCCACCCTGCCACGGTCGCCGCCGGCCCTCATGAACACCTTCTCCTCCAGCGCAAGCACGCCTTCCGGAGATTCCCAGGCGACCATCAGCGGAAGCGACGGGGCATCCGTCTGCCCGCCGCCCAATGTCCTGGTATAGAATGAGATGTCGTAGGTGCTGGTGGTGTCGGACAGGTCCAGCTCGAATTCATAGACCCCGCCCGAAGACTGGGCTATGGTCACGAAGCGCTCATACGAGCCCGGGCGCGAGCAGGCCGCGGCGGACAGCGCCAAAAGCACCGTCGCCAGGATGCGGAATGCCCTGCCGCAAGCCATTATGAAGACTGTTTGTCCTGCCTGCCGCGGTCCCGTCTGCCACCGCCCTGCCGGCCTTCGCCCTGTGCGCCTTCTCCGGCTTTCTTGTTCCGGTTCCGGTTGCGCCCGCCGCGGGATTTCTTGCGCTTGGGAGCGTCGAAGCGGGAGATGCTGTCGTCGCCGACCGCGGTCACGAATTCGGGGACGTACGGCTCGGGCTCGCTGCGCAGGGATTCCGGCTTGATGCCGTTGCGGTTCATCTTTATGATCTCGGCCACGTCGGCGGCATCGAGCGCATAGAGGTCGGCATCGGAACCCTTGTCGTAGGAGAAATACATTATCTCGCGCAGGATGTCCGTCTTACGCAGGTACGCAAGGCCGTCCTCGAACTCGAGAGGCTCCTGCACGCGCGGGATGCGGGACTGCGCGTCCATATAGGTGGCGACCTCGTAATTGAGGCAGCACTTGAGCTTGCCGCACTGTCCGGCCAGCTTCTGCGGGTTCAGGGAAAGGTCCTGGCAGCGTGCGGCGGAGGTGCTGATGCTCTGGAAATTGGTGATGTAGTTGGCGCAGCAGAGTTCCCGTCCGCAGACGCCCAGGCCGCCGATGAGGCCGGCTTCCTGGCGCGCGCCGATCTGCTTCATCTCAATCCTGATCCTAAATTCCTCGGCGAAGACCTTGATGAGCTGGCGGAAGTCCACGCGGCCGTCGGCGATGTAGTAGAAGATGGCCTTGGTGCCGTCTCCCTGGAATTCCACGTCGCCTATCTTCATCTCCAGGCCCATCTCGGCGGCAATGCGGCGCGCCTTGATCATCGTGTCCTGCTCCCTGGCGATGGCTTCCTGCCACCTTTCGATGTCGTTCTGCTTGGCCTTGCGGTAGATCTTCTTGAACTCGGTGGTCTCGGGGTCTATGCCTTTGCACTTCATCTGGCGGAGCACTATGGCTCCTTCCAGGGTGACTATGCCGAGGTCGTGGCCGTTGGTCGCCTCCACGATGACCATGTCGCCGAGCTTGACGTTCTGCCCGGAATCGTTGCGGTATATCCCCTTGCGGGTGTTCTTGAACCTGACTTCGTACAGGTTGGGATTGGTGCCGTCGTCGGCCCCGTGCAGCCAGTTGCGGTCGCCGAGCTTGCAGCAGCCGGCCCTGTAGGTGCACTGGGATTCGCCCGTATCGGCATCGTGGCGCACCACGCAGCCTCTCAGACAGTCGTATTGTATGGTTTCGTTGTCCATATCGGTCATATTGTCATATAAAGCCTGTCAACCAGGTCCGTGAAGAGGATCTTTAGGTTGACATTGCGGTCTATCAGCGACAGGGCGCGGTCCAGGTGGCCGGAAGCGACACGCGGGAAGGTCTTCCTGCACTTCGCCGCCCAGGCGGACAACTGCGGGTCGTCATCGTTCTTCAGGGCATCGAAGCCCTGCTGGATGATGAATATGCAGCGCAGCCTGTCTGCTGCAAATTTACAAAAAGCTTTGGCACTTTCACGCGAAGGCAGCGAAGCGGCCTCTTCCCCTACGGCAATGGCTCCGGGGAGGTCGCGTGAGGTCAGCGCGTCCATAAGGCGGCTGAAAAGGTCGGAACAGGTGTCCGCAAGTTCTCCGGAAACGGCCCTGACCGGGGTTCCGGACACCACCCTGATGCGCTGGCAGCGGGAGGAGATGGTCACGAGGACCTTCTCCGGGGAATGGGTGATCAGCAGGAACTGCGTCAGCGCGGGCGGTTCCTCTATCATCTTCAGGAGCCTGTTGGCGGCTTCCTGGTTCATCTTTTCGGGCAGGTAGATCACCACCGAGCGGTATCCTCCCTCGAGCGCGCTGAGCGAGAGCGTGTCCAGCAGGGCCTTGGATTCGCCGACGGAGATGATTGCGGACTTGCCTTCCATCCCGAGGGCCTCGGAAAGTTCCGTCTCGGTGAAGAAGGGGTTGGTCCTGACGAGCTCCCTCCAGGCGGCGATGCAGCCGGTGGAAGTGTTGGGAGAGACCGTGGGGAAGATGAAGTGCACGTCCGGGTGGATGAGCTTGGAGATCTTGTTGCACGCAGGGCACTCCCCGCAGGAATCCCCGTCCCGGCGCGACTGGCAGTAGAGGTACTGCAGGAACGCGATGGCGATGCCTATGGCTCCGCCGCCGTCATCCTCGTGCAGCATTATGGCGTGCGGGATGCGGCCGGAATCGACCATCCCCGCCAGTGCCGCGAGCACTTCCCTGTTTCCTGCAGTCTCCGAGAATCTCATACCCTTCTGAGCGCGTTGAATCTTGCAAGTTCCGCGAGCATCTCCTTCGCCTCCCCGTCCGGGAAGACGTCGAGTGCGCGCACGGCCTTTTCCACATATCCGTCCAGACGGGCGGAGGCATATTCCACGCCGCCGCGCTCCAGCACGAAGTTACGGATTTCGCCGCAATATTCCGGATGCTCCCGTATCTCCCTGACCTTGGAGCGCATCTCCGCCTCGCGCGGGGAGCCCTTCAGGGCGCCCAGCAGCGGCAGGGTTATCTTCCTCTCCATCAGGTCTATGCCGACGGGCTTGCCGAGTTCCCCGCCCCCGTTGTAGTCCAGGATGTCATCCTTGATCTGGAACGCCACCCCGAGCGCATCGGCGTATGCCACGGCCGCGGCAGTATGGGCGGCTGTCGCATCCACCGAGACGGCGGCGGAAGAGCAGGCGGAGACGAAGAGCGATGCCGTCTTGCAGCGGATGATGCGGAGGTAGTCATCCTCGGTGGTGTCGGCGGTGGACGCCTTCTCCAGCTGCAGCATCTCGCCTTCGGCAAGGTCCACGAGGGTGTCGGAGAATATCTTGATGATGCTGCGGCTGAAGCGGTCCGTCTCCATCACCTTGTCCATCGCACGGGCGAGCCAGAAATCCCCTATGAGCACGGCGGACTGGGGTCCGAGCAGGGAATTCACCGTGGGCATACCGCGGCGTTCGCTGCTATCGTCGGCCACGTCGTCGTGGAGGAGGGTCGCATTGTGGAGCAACTCCACCGTAGTGGCGAATCGTATGGTGTCCGCGCTGCAGTATCCCGCGCAGGCCCTTGCCATCAGCATCGTGAGGATGGGACGCAGGAGCTTCCCCGAATGGCTGAGCAGCCCTTCGTTGGTGGTGGCGAGCAGGCTGATGTCGGTGTGCAGCGCTTCACGCATCTGCGCCGTCATCTTCACCCAGTCGTCGCCGAGGAACGCTATGACGTCTTCCTTTCTCACAGCAATGCTTCGAATTCTTCCACGGTGGAGGGGAACGATATCAGGGCACGGTCGGCAGGCTCCAGCATATTGGTGGCCACATAATGGTCCAGGAGGGCCTTCAGGGGATCGTAGAAGCCGTCCACGTTGACGGCGGCGATCCTGCAGTCCAGCCTGCCCAGCTTGACGAGGACCAGGGTCTCGATCAGTTCGTCGAGGGTGCCTATGCCGCCCGGGAGCGCCACGGCGAGGGAACAGCCCTCCCGCATAAGCTCCTTGCGTTCGGACATGGTATCCGTCCAGACGGTCTTCGTCATTCCGGGATACACCAGTTCGTCCATGAAACGGGGCAGGATGCCGATGACCTCCACGCCGTGCTTCATGGCCTCGTCGCACACGACGGCCATCGTCCCCTTCACGGTGCCCCCGCTCACGATGCCGTATCCATGCAAACAAGCTGCACGGACTATATCACGCGCAGCTTGATTGTATTTCGGGTCTATCGTATAGCTGGCGGAGCAGTAGAAAACTGCCTTCCTTGCCTGCATGCTTCTAGAAGAAGAATCCCACGGAGGCGCAGATGCCGTTGCACTTGGTCTCCTTGATGGAATTGGTGATGTCGGTGAAAGCCTCTGCGAAGCTGCCGTAGGTGGTACCGTCCTTGTAGAGCTTGTCGAAATTCCAGAAATACTTGACCTCGACCTGGAGGAACCTGAACAGATCGGCACCGAAGCCGAGGCTGGCGCCATATTCGAGCCTGTTCTTGATGTTGTCCCAGTTGTTCTTGATGACGATCTTGTCGGTGGTCTTCTTCTCATTGGAGACTGCATAGCCCACGAAAGGCTCGGCAAAACCGAACACCCTGACCATGTCTCCGAAATGGATACCGGCCTGGATCTGCACCGGAACCTCGATGAAACCGGTCTTGAAGTCGATTCCCTTGACGGCGCTGCTTATCGACGAAGCGGAGGCGAGGGCGCTGAGGGACTGGCCCTTGACGTTGTATATGACTGCCGGCTGTATTCCGATGAGGCCGAGATCGGCACGGAATGCAAGTCCGAAATGATAGTTCGTCACGCTTCCTATCTCAACCTTGGCGGCAGTGAGGTCGGTGGCTGAAGAAGTTACGCCGGCGACAATGCCGGGCTGGGCGCTGAGGCTCACCGCAAAGAGCAGTGAAACAGCGGCAAAGAGGAGTTTTTTCATATTGTTTCAGATAATGATTATGATTACTAAAGGAGAGCATCGAGTTTCTCGGCAATCTCACCCTTCCTCACGAGACCGACGGTCCTGTCCACGAGCTCGCCGTTCTTGAAGAACAGGAGCGTAGGGATGTTGCGTATGCCGTAGGCGGCCGCGATGTCGTCGCAGTCGTCCACATTGCACTTTGCGACGAGGACGCGTCCTTCGTATTCCTTGGCTATTTCGTCTACTGTGGGGGTGAGCACGCGGCAGGGGCCGCACCAGGCTGCCCAGAAATCTACGAGCACCGGCATGGGTGACTCGAGAACCTCATTGATATTGAGTGAATTCAAAACTGTTTCCATGGATACAAAATTAATAAAACATTTCGATATTCCACACATAGGCGCGGAGTCCCAGGTCCGGATAGTCCTCGTCCTTGCGCTTCAGGCCGGCCATGATGCCTTCGACCTTGCCGTCGTCCACCATCGACAGGATGGCGTGGTTCATGGTGGGCCAGGCGTGGCTGCCCATATGGGGTTCGCCGTCCACGCCGCCGCGGCCCTGGATGTCTTCCCAGCGGGTGAATCCGCGCTGGCCGTTGGCCTCGAACACCTCGACGATCTCTTCGTTGTAGGCCTGGTTGTAACTTACGAATATGGCTTTCATTTCTTCTTTCTGTTCGCAATCCTGGAAACGTATCCGCAATAGAGCGTAGGGATGAGCACGAGCGTCACGAGGGTGGAGATGGAAAGTCCCCAGCACACGGTGATACCGAGCGAGCGCCACAGTTCGGAGCCTTCTCCCCGTCCTACCGCCATCGGCAGCATGCCGAGCACGGTGGTGAGGGTGGTCATGAGGATAGGGCGCAGACGGCTCCTGGCGGCGGTCACGGAAGCGCTGACGGCGTCCATTCCGCGTTCCAGGCAGAGATTGGTGTAGTCTATGAGCACGATACCGTTCTTCACGACGATACCGAGAAGGATGATGATGCCGACGATTCCCATGATGCCGAGGGCGTTGCCCGTGAGACGCAGGCCGAGCAGCACGCCGACCAGCGCGAACGGCACCGAGAACATGATCACGAGCGGTCCCACGAACGATTCGAACTGGGAAGCCATCACCATATAGACAAGGATGACGATGAGGATGATCAGGAGCAGCATGTCCCTGAACATGTCCTGCTGGTCTTCGTAGTCACCGGCGATGGTGCAGAAGATGGACGGGGACATTTCGGTCTCCTCTATGGCCTTCTGCGCCACTGCGACGCACTCGGAAAGGGCCGCGCCGCGTCCGACTATGCCGTTCACGGTGATGACGCGCTCCCTGTCCTTGCGCTCGATGGTGGGAGGTACCGAGGTTTCCACCACGGTGCCGAGTTCCTTCATCCTGACGGGCATTCCGGCGGCATTGTTCACGACGATGTTCTCCATGTCCTCGATGCTGGTGCGGAATTCCGGCGCGTAACGCACGCGTATGCTGTATTCCTCGCCTTCCTCGCGGTAGAAGGAGGACACCGCGCCGCTCATGGCCGCGCTGAATGCCGCGCCAGCCGTGGCCGAATTGAGGCCGTTGAGCGCGAGTTTCGTGCGGTCGAAGTCCATGCGGTACTCGGGGGTGTATTCGTCGCGGCTGAGGATCACCTGCGCGAAGGAAGGATCGGCGAGCATCTTGCTCCGGAGTTCCTTCGCCACGCGGTCGGTCTCCTCGAAGTCGTAGCCGTAGACCTCGACCTGCACGGAGGAGGCCCCTCCCATTCCGCCGCCGCCCTCGCGGACGTTGGCGCGGCGTATTTCGGGATGCTTCGCGAGTATGCCGCGGATCACGTCGGCGATCTCCGCCGAACTCCTCTTCCTGGTGCTGGAAGTACCGATGTTCACGTTCATCGAGAGGAGGTGCGTACCGTTGCTCTGCATGTTGGCGAAGGTGTTGTCGGAGTCCGCGCTCTGCATGTTGGCGAAGGTGTTGTCGGAGTCCGCCTGGCCGAAGGTCGCATTGAGGATCCTGGTCTCGGGGACTGCCGCCATGACTTCTTCATACACGACGCGGTAGAATTCGCGCGTCACGTCCTGCGCCGTGCCCATCGGAAGCTCGATGGTGGCGGAGATGCGGTCGGAATCGCCGCGCGGGAAATACTCGGTCTTGAGTCCGGGGGCGAGCAGCACTATGGATGCCACGAACACCAGCGCGAATCCGCCGATGACGAGTTTCTTGCGTATGGTGGCCCAGCGGATCACACGGGAATAGCCGCGGGAAATGAAATCCAGGAACCGGTCCACCGGGGTGAAGAACTTCTCATAGAACCAGGAGCGCTTCTCCTTCGGCCTGAGCAGGCGCGAGCAGAGCATCGGCACGAGCGTGAGCGCCGCGGTGGTGGACACGATCATGATGATGCTCACGATCCATCCGAGCTGCCTG
>CADAFW010000056.1:3063-14836 GCA_902787295.1 uncultured Bacteroidia bacterium | reverse complement strand
CTCCCAGGTCCCGCTGTCCTCCTTGCCGGCCTTGCCGAATCCGGCGCCGGGCTTGAAGGTCACGTGCGCAAGCCTCTGCCACTCCTTCGCGGGGAGGCTCGGATGCCACAGGGCTTTGGGCTCCGGGCGGGAAAGGACGTACTGCCCGAAGCGCTCCAGCTTCATGCCGTCGCCGCTGTCGAGCAGTTCGTAGTCAGCCCAGGAAGGTGAAGGGAATTCCACCATTATTTTATGATGTTCTGGAATGCTTCCAGGACCTTGTCGGCGAGCTTGGTGTCCTTGCCCTTCTTGAGCTCGTCCAGCGAGCCTCAGGTTGTCCTCCGAGCCGTCGCCTTCGCCGCTGTAGAACTGCCTGTAGAAGAAGGCGGTGGTCAGAAGCTCCTCGCTGAACCTCTCGGCGAGTTCGTGCGCCTTCTCGGGCTTCCCGAGCTCGAAGTACATGCTTATCATCTTGACAATCATGTAGTCGTTGCTGGAGAATCCGAGCGGGATGGTCTCCAGGGGATAGTCCTTGGTCACCTCCTGGCACTTGTCGAGCATCTGGAGCGCCCAGTCGGGACGGCCGTGCGCGATGAAGGTGGAGGCGCAGTTGGCGAACAGTTGCGGCAGGGACATCACGCCGAGGTTGGTGTACATGTTCTGGTAGTCAATGAAGTAGTCACCGGCAGCCACTGCATCCCACTTGTAGGTGAGGGTCATCTTGTTGTAGAGCGCGAGCGGATCCACGTATCCGGCTACAGCCGCGGTGGTCTTGCTCTTGAACGGCACGAACTTGAAGGAATAGCCCGTGAACTCGAAATATTCCTTGACGCCCACGTTGAGGTCGCCGCCCATGCTCAGGAAGCAGATGGGACGGTCCCATTCGTAATTGCTGAGCAGGTCGAGCAGGAAGAGTTCGGGCTTGGTGAGGAACTCCTTGCCCTCGGGGATGGTGAGGATCACCTCCTGCGGGCATTCGGCCGCACGCTCCGGCGGGATGATGCGGTACCTGACGGCGTTCTCGACGTTCACCGGGACGGAGATCTTCCTGGAGGCGATGTAGTCCACCCGCCTGCCGCTGGAAAGCGGAACCTTGGCGTCGGGATGCCTGAAGATGGACATCACGTCGGAGATGGCCATCACCTGGTTGCGGTTGTCCACCACGGGGATGTACTCGTTGGTGCCGTAGAGATACTGCGACTGGCTGACCTTCAGCGGAAGGGGCTTGGATTCGTTGCTGGCCCACTTCATCTGGTCGATGTGCCAGTCGGTTCCGAGGAGGGAGGTGTTCACCACGCGCACGTCGGTGCGGATTCCCTCGACCTCCTGGGCGTACCAGAGAGGGAAGGTGTCGTTGTCGCCGTGGGTGATGAGTATGCCGTTCTCATCCACAGAATTGAGGTAGTTGTATGCGAGTTCGACGGCCGTGCGGCGGTTGCTGCGGTCGTGGTCGTCCCAGTTCTCGGCGGCCATCAGGGCGGGCACGCAGAGGCAGGCGGCGGTGATCACGCAGGCGGCCGGGACCGGTGCCTTCTTCGCGGCCTTCTCCGTCCACTTGACGAGGGCGGCCACCGCGAGGCCTATCCAGACGCTGAAGAAATAGAACGAGCCGGCATAGGCATAATCCCTCTCACGCACCTGGAACGGAGGCTGGTTCAGATAGATGACGATGGCGATGCCGGTCATGAAGAACATCAGGAAGGTCAGCCAGGTGCCGCGCTTGTCCCTGTCGAACTGGAAGAACAGTCCGAGCAGGCCGAGGAGCAGCGGGAGGAAGAAATAGTGGTTCTTGGCCTTGTTCTCGGCCAGGAGAGCCGGTGCGTCGCTCTGGTCGCCGAGCCGCAGGTCGTCGATGAACTTGACGCCGCTCTCCCAGTTGCCGTGGAAGATGTCGCCCGGGCTCGGGGAATGGATGTCGTTCTGGCGGCCCACGAAATTCCACATGAAGTAGCGCCAGTACATCCAATTCATCTGATAATCAAAGAAATAGGCGAGGTTCGCGCCCATGCTGGGCTTCCTCTCCTTGGCTCCGGCCACCTTGCTGCCCTTGCCACGGGTGTAGTTGTGGTAGAACTCGGTGGCGTCTGCTCCGGCATCGCTCCACATACGGGGGAAGAGCATCTTGCCGGCCGAATGGTACTTCGCCTGGACGGGACCCTGGACCTTCTTGTACTTGCCGTCGAGCGGAGCCCAGTAGGTGGTGGCCTCCAGGTCGTAAGGGCAGTTGTAGTACTGGCCGTAGATGAGCGGGGTGCTGCCGTACTGCTCGCGGCTGAGATAGCGCACGAGGGTGAAGGCGTTGTCCGGCTGGTACTCGTTGGTAGGGGTCTTCGCGCAGGAACGGATGATGTCTATCGAGAAGATGCTGAAGCCTATGATGATGGTGGTGAGGCAGAGGAGGGCGGTGTTGAGGAACACCTTCTCCTTCTTCATGGTCACCCAGATGCCCCAGAAGCAGGCCGCCACGAGGGCCACCATGAAGAATGCGGCGCCGACGTTGTACGGCAGGCCGAGGACGTTCACGAAGAAGAGGTCCACGTAGGCCGCGAGCTTGGGCAGGTAGGGTATGAGGATGAAGTTGATGACGCCGAGGATCACCACGCCCACCAGGAATATCTTGACCAGTTCCCAGAAGGTGAACTTGCCTTCCTCCCTCTGGCGGTAGTAGAACATGAACACCAGCGCGGGGATGGCGAGCAGGTTCAGGAGGTGGACACCGATGCTGAGGCCCATCAGGAAGGCTATCAGGACGATCCAGCGCAGGGAGTGCGGCTCGTCGGCACGGTCGTACCACATGGTCATGAGCCAGAATACCGCGGCAGTGAAGAGGGAGCTCATCGCATAGACCTCACCCTCGACCGCGGAGAACCAGAAGGTGTCGGAGAAGCAATATGCGAGGGAGCCCACGAGGCCCGAACCGATCACTGCGATCGCTGATGCGACGCTCCAGCTGCCGTCCTCCTCCTTCTTCACGAGCCTCTTGGCGAGCCATACAATGGTCAGGTAGAGGAAGAATATGGTGAAGGCCGAGCACAGCGCGCTCATCGCATTCACGAGGACGGCGGCGTGCATGTTGTCGCCGAACATCGTGAACACCCTGGCTATGAGCTGGAACACGGGGTTTCCCGGGGGGTGGCCCACTTCGAGCTTGTATGATGACGCTATGAACTCACCGCAATCCCAGAACGATGCGCTGGGCTCTATGGTGAGCAGGTAAGTTACGGCAGAGATCACGAGCGCGGCGATTGCGCTGATGCGGTGCCAAAGATTGAATGTCTTCTGATTCATAACCTACAAAGATACAAAAGTAAATCGTTATCTTTGCAAAAAATGCACCTATGGCAGACAATGACTGGAAGAAACGGCTCGGCGTGGTGTATTCCACCAACCCCGACTTCGTGTACGAGCAGGAGGACTCCGCGGAGCAGGAGACGCTCGCCCCGCAGAAGCAGCGCCTCATCGTCCGCATAGACCGCAGGCAGCGCGCCGGCAAGCAGGTGACGCTGGTGGAGGGCTTCGTGGGCACTTCCGAAGACCTTTCCGCCCTGGCCAAGACGCTCAAGACCAAATGCGGTGTCGGCGGCACGGCGAAGGACGGGGAGATCACCATCCAGGGAGACCTCCGCGACAAAGTGGTCGCATTGCTTCAGGGCATGGGATACAACGCAAAGAGAGGTAACTGATGCTCCAGGATATTTTTACCCAGGGCACGCTCGAGATGTCCGCAACCCCGCTCCCTGCGCTGGAAAGCGCGGCGAAGTGGTCGGACCTGCTGTCCAACCGCATAATCGCGGTCGCGGTCATCTTCATCATCCTCATCGACCTCCCCGACCTCATCGGCACCTTCCCGCACATCCTGGACTGCATGACCAACAAGCGCGGCAGCACGAGGGTCGAGCACAGCCCCAGCATAGCCCGCTCCAGGAACAGTTCCGCCATAATCATGGCGCTGGCCTGGTGCCTGCTGGCGGACAGGTTCGGCTTCTACCGGCCGCAGTTCCTCTCCTGGCTGCCGGACTGGGCGGGGCCCGTCGCAATGGCGGTGCTGGTAATCACTTTCCTGGTCCTAAGGCGCATACTCCTTATGGTCATCAGGCCGCGCAGCCTCGCCACGGAGGAGGGCAAGGCGGCCCACCGGGTGCTATATACCTTCTTCATAGTCACCGTGCTGATCCAGCTCGCCACGGCCGGCGTAATGATCCTCCTGCACGTCGGCGATTCCGTCATACGCACCGTCCTGCTGGTGGAAATGATCCCCATGTGGCTGCTTGCATTGGTACGTATCGCTCAGATTTTAGGAGGCCGCTTTTCGGGATTGGAATCATTTTTGTATCTTTGCGGACTCGAAATCGTACCCGCTGCTGCGGTAGTCGCCAGCGCGGTACTGTTATAGCAAAGATACGATGAAGATACTCGTCTCACAGAAGCAGCCCTCGAACCTCACTCCGTACGAGCCGCTGAAGAAGAAATTCGGAGCCGAAATCGAGTTCAAGCCGTTTTTCCTCATCGAGCCGCTCAGTTCCAGGGAATTCAGGGCGCAACGCATTAATCTCCAAGACTATACGGCTGTGGTTTTCTCTTCACGCCACGCCATTGACGCATATTTCCAGCTTGCCGAAAACCTTCGTTTCAAGGTTCCCGACACCATGAAATACTTCTGCACGACAGAGCTCGTGGCGATGTATCTCCAGAAGCACATAGTCTACCGCAAGCGCAAGATCTTCTACGGCGACGGCAAGCCCGAGTCCGTGGTTGCCCTGATCGGTCCCAAGCACAAGGGGGAGAAGTTCCTCATCACCGCTTCCGAAGGTTCCGACGTGAGCAATCTCACCACCCTCTTCGACAAGGCCGGCCTGGACTACACCGTAGGCACCTTCGTGAAATCGGTCCCCCAGGACCTCACGACGGTGGATTTCGCATCCTGCGACGTGGTGGTGCTCTACAACAAGTTCGACATCAACGCGCTCTACGCCAGCTATCCGGATTTCCAGCAGGGAGACCTGAAGATGATAGCCTACGGCAAGAGCATCGCTAAGGCCATGGAGGAGGCCGGGCTGGAGATCGCGGCCCAGGGCCCCACTCCCGCAACCCCGTCGGCGGCAAAGACCATCGAGACCTATCTCGATTCCTGCGCCAAGGGGAAAGGCGCCGCCAAGAAATGAACACTCTCACCAAAAGTGAAAGGATCTGCGGCAAGACCACGATAGCCGCACTGCTCTCTCAGGGGCAGTGGACCAGCACTGCGCACATCAAATGCTGCCACGCATCCCGTCCGGATGCGGAAATGAGCAGGATAATGGTGAGCGTTCCCAAGAAATTCTTCAAGAGCGCAGTGGACCGGAACCGGCTCAAGCGCTGTCTCCGTGAAGCCTACCGCACCCAGAAAAGCCTGCTGGGCGAGGCCGGGGCCGACATCCTGTTCGCCTGGTCGTCGCCGGAGATGGCCAGCCAGGCCACGGTGCAGGGCGAGGTGGCCGTCATCCTGAAACGCATCGCGAAATGAGCGCGCTCACGGTCTTGAAGAAGGTCCTTTCCGCGCCCTTCATCCTGCTGATCAAATTCTACCAGGTCTGCATCTCGCCCCTCAAGCCGCCGAGCTGCCGTTTCACGCCCACCTGCTCGCAGTACGCCCTAGAGGCCTTCCGCAAATACGGGCCCGTCAAGGGTTTCTGGCTGTCGCTCAAAAGAATCCTGCGCTGCCATCCCTGGGGCGGCAGCGGTTACGATCCAGTTCCTTAATTATGGGGGCTAAGCCTTGATTATGGGGGCTAAGCCGCCCCCAAACCCCCTGCGCCCTACTCGCCTTTCCGTATTTGTGCTTCGCCCAAATACCCGGCCCGGGCGGCCCGCTGATGCGGGCTTTTTATGCTGCTGCGTGCCGGCGAACCTGTGGCCGGCCGCGGCCTCATGAGCGGCTGTCACGCAGCGCAGCGAAGTGACTGGACGGAGCGCGAAGCGCGGAGGGTTCGCGGCACCTGCAGCACGCTTTCGGCCAAATCTATGAATCGAGCTTCAGGACGGCCATGAAGGCGCTCTGGGGCACCTGGACGGTGCCGATCTGGCGCATACGCTTCTTTCCCTCCTTCTGCTTCTCCAGCAACTTGCGCTTGCGCGTAACGTCGCCGCCGTAACACTTCGCGGTCACGTCCTTGCGCACCTGCTTCACGGTCTCGCGGGCGATGATCTTCGCGCCGATGGCGGCCTGCACAGGGATGTCGAACTGCTGGCGCGGGATGAGCTCCTTCAGCTTCTCGCACATCTTGCGCCCGAAGGTATAGGCATTGTCCTCGTGGATGAGGGTTGAAAGCGCGTCGGCAGGCTCTCCGTTGAGCAGGATGTCCAGCTTGACAAGCTTGGAAGGGCGGTAGCCGGTGAGATGGTAGTCGAAGGACGCATAGCCCTTGGAGATGGTCTTGAGCTTGTCGTAGAAGTCGAAGACGATCTCGGAGAGGGGCATGTCGTAGTTGAGCTCCACGCGGTCGGCGGTGATGTAGTGCTGGCTCACGAGTGTGCCGCGGCGGTCCAGGCAGAGTTTCATTATGGGGCCGAAGAATTCGGTTTTGCTGATGATCTGCGCACGGATGAACGGCTCCTCGATATGGTCGATGAGGGTCGGCGACGGAAGGCCGGAAGGATTGTGCACGTCAATCACCTCGCCCTGCATCGTGAAGACCTTGTACTGCACGTTGGGGACGGTGGTGATCACGTCCATGTCGAATTCGCGGAAGAGGCGCTCCTGCACGATTTCGAGGTGCAGCAGGCCCAGGAAGCCGCAGCGGAAGCCGGAACCCAGCGCGAGCGAACTCTCGGGCTCATAGACGAAGGAGGCGTCGTTGAGCTGGAATTTCTCCAGCACCGCGCGCAGTTCCTCGAACTTGGAGGCGTCCACCGGGTACATGCCGGCGAAGACCATCGGCTTGACCTCCTCGAAGCCGGCGATGGCCTCGGTGCAGGGGTTCAGCACCTGGGTGATGGTATCGCCCACCTTGACCTCGGTGGCGCTCTTGATGCCGGTGATGATGTATCCCACGTCGCCGCAGCCCACTCCGGCCGTCGGGACGAGCTTCATCTTGAGCACTCCCACTTCCTCCACCTCGTATTCCTTGCCGGTGGCGAAGAATTTCACCTTGTCCCCCTTGCGTATGCTGCCGTTCTTTACCTTGAAATAGGCGACCACCCCGCGGAACTGGTTGAACACCGAGTCGAAGATGAGCGCCTGGAGCGGTGCGGCCGGGTCTCCCTCGGGAGCCGGGATCTTCTCCACTATGGCGTCCAGGATGGGGGCGACGCCTTCCCCGGTGCGGGCGGAGACCTTGTAGACGTCATCCGGATCGCAGCCGATGAGGTCGCATATTTCGTCCGTAACCACCTCTATCTGTGCGGATTCCATATCGATCTTGTTGAGCACCGGAATGATCTCGAGCCCGTGGTCGATGGCCATGTAGAGGTTGGAGATGGTCTGCGCCTGCACGCCCTGGGACGCATCCACCACCAGAAGAGCACCTTCGCAGGACGCGATGCTGCGGGATACCTCATAGGAGAAATCCACGTGGCCGGGGGTGTCGATAAGGTTGAGCCTGTACTGCTCCCCCTTGTAGTCGTAGAGCATCTGGATGGCGTGGCTCTTGATGGTGATGCCCTTCTCCTTCTCCAGGTCCATGTCGTCCAGGACCTGGTTCTCCATCTCGCGCGAACTGAGGGTGCTGGTGAGTTCCAGCAGGCGGTCGGCAAGGGTGCTCTTGCCGTGGTCGATATGTGCGATGATGCAGAAGTTGCGGATGTTCTTCATGAAAGTGCTTTCTGTTTGACGTGCAAATATAAGGCAAATCGCGGAAAAGTCTTATCTTTGTATGCTTTGAACCACGAAAGTATTTCAACCTACTATATATGGCTAACATTGAAGAATTAAGCAGGATCGCATCCCAGGTCCGCAGGGACATCGTGAGGATGGTCTGCGCGGCCAAATCCGGCCACCCGGGCGGATCCCTCGGCATCACCGACGTGATGACCGCCCTCTATTTCAACGAGATGAAGCACGATCCCAAGACCTGGACCCGCGAGGCCAAGGACCAGGACGTGTTCATCCTTTCCGCCGGCCACCTCGCACCGGTCCTTTATTCCGAACTCGCACGCGCCGGCTATTTCCCGGTGAATGAGCTCGGCACCCTCCGCAAGTTCGGCAGCCGCCTCCAGGGCCACCCCTGCGTGACGGACTCCCTCGGCGGCGTCACCAAGCCTTCAGGCTCCCTCGGACAGGGTCTTTCCGTAGCGGCCGGCATCGCGCTCGGCAAGAAGATCGACGGAAGCGACAACCGCGTCTACTGCCTCTGCGGCGACGGCGAGAGCGAGGAAGGCCAGATCTGGGAGGCTGCGATGTGGGCGGTCCACCACAAGGTAGACAACCTCATCGCATTCACCGACTGGAACGGCCAGCAGATCGACGGCCCCACCAACACCATCACCGGAATCGAGGACCTCAGCGAGAAATGGGGTGCCTTCGGATGGGACGTAATCATCGCCGACGGACACGACTACCAGAGCATCCTCGACGCTTTCCAGCTCGCGCACAATGCCGACGGCAAGCCGAAGATGATCCTCTTCAAGACCGAGATGGGGCACGGCGTGGATTTCATGGCGGGCACCCACGAGTGGCACGGAAAGGCCCCTTCACCGGAGCAGTGCGAAGCGGCCCTCAAGCAGTTACCTGAAACCTTAGGAGATTATTAGTATGAAGAAATATATTGACCAGGGTAAAGTAGATACCCGCAGCGGCTTCGGAGCAGGCCTCCTCGAGGCAGGACGCAGGGACTCCAGGGTTCTCGCCCTCACGGCGGACCTCACCGGTTCAGTGAAGATGGGAGCCTTCAAGAAGGAATTCCCGGACAGGTTCATCCAGTGCGGCATCGCAGAAGCCAACATGGTGGGCGTGGCTGCAGGCCTCGCAATCACCGGAAAGGTTCCGTTCATCGGCTCTTTCGCAGAGTTCGTGACCGGACGCGTGTATGACCAGCTCCGCCAGGAGGTCGCATACGGCCATACCAACGTGAAGATCGCATCCTCCCACGCGGGCATCACCCTCGGCGAGGACGGCGCCACCCACCAGACCATGGAGGACATCGCCCTCATGCGCGCCCTCCCGGGAATGGCCGTCGTGGTCCCCTGCGACTACAACCAGACCAAGAACGCGACCATCGCGGCCGCAGAATACGACGGACCCGTGTACCTCCGCTTCGGACGCCCCTCGGTGCCTAACTTCACCGGCGTGGACGAGCCGTTCGAGATCGGCAAGATCTACAACCTCAACGAGGGCAAGGACGTCACCATCGTCACCTGCGGACACCTCGTGTGGGAAGCCCTCCTCGCCGCCGAGGCCCTCGAAGCCGAGGGAATCAGCGCCGAGGTCCTCAACCTCTGCGAAAGCATCGCCAAGACCGGCTGCGCAGTGGTCGCCGAGGAGCACAACATGGCCGGCGGCCTCGGAGAGGCTGTCGCAGGCACCCTCGCGGCAAGCAAGCCCGCACCAGTCGAGTTCGTCAACGGAGCAGACCGTTTCGGCCAGTCCGGAACTCCCGCCGAACTCCTCAAGGCCTACGGCCTCGACGCCACCCACATCGCCGAAGCGGCGAAGAAGGCGATCGCAAGGAAATAAGGCAAAGAGGGAATAATATGGAAAAGAGCACCTGCGTCGCAAGTGCTCTTTTTTTTATTAGGGGCAACCAAGCCGCCCAAGTTGCATCTGTGCATTCGCCTGTAAGCAAATCAATACTCTGGAATGCCGCACGCTTATAACTCGCAGGACCGGCACAAGCGCGCGATAGTATTAATCGTGGACTAATCTGGTTAGTTCATGCACCTCGGTAGAAGAGATATGACTATTTGCATGAGGATCTGTTTTTTCATTAAAAAATAAGCCATAGCCACCGGATTGCGCCCAGTAATAACCGTGCTCACCCTTATACTTGATGCCATTGTGCTTAAGGCCTCCGGCGGGAAGAAACACGTAACTAAGATTGGTGTATGTATCAATGTTAATACCTGTTGCGAGATTACTTAGGCCCTCTACTTCCCAGGCAAGGGCATCGTCCGGTGGAATCAATAAGCCGAAAACCCCGCCTGTTGCTTCGCTGGAAGTAACCTTGTACCATCTTTCTACACCTTCATTCATTTCACGATCCATTACCAGATAATTCCATTCTGCTCTTGACAGAATATACCATCCTGTAGAACAATTTTCATTATCATAATAAATCTCTCTTTCGATTATCGTTGAAGCGCTGGGGACACTGGAATAGTAGTAATCGTTATCGTATTGTAAACTGGAAATAATGTATTTACGATCTTTATATTTATAATTCCCCCATGCAAAATAAACCTTTTTTTCAGCTGAAACAGAGAAAGGTCTATTTAGCATTCCATCATGCATTTTCGATACAGATATCGTTGAGGAGTAGATTCTTCCTGATTTAAAACCAATAGCTGGGGCAGTTTTAGTACCGGTATAGACTATGCCATCTTCGTCGATAACCGTGAATCCAATTATATCAGAGGGATTATTCGAAAAACATAATGAGGCATATACCGTACTTAGAGCACTATTGTTAGACAATCTGATACTGCCATAAGTGACTTCGTCAATGATAATATCGTATTGCTGAATCAATTTATTATTTGAAGAGCCAACGATAACATCCTTAACTTTCAGGGGTCTCTCTCCATCTTTGAAGGTGAATTTGAAAACGCTTTGAATATTTTCAAAGTAGGCAGTCCTTGTCGTAAAAGCATTACCATCAACAGAGGAGATCTTCACAGATGCAGTTGCTGCATCAACAACAGTTTCCAAAGATCCATCTTGGTGGGTGTAATCTGCGATTCCTTCTGAGGTGGTATTGTATAATAAAATGAGGTTGTCACCTTTTGAATATGTGCCGGAAAGAGTACCTATGAGATTCGTCGTTGCCCCATTAGTATCGGGATACAGATAATCTGTGTCCAATACACTTGTTGCGTCGTTATAAACAAAAACCTTTTCTGATGTAGAGAAGGACGCAGAACCATCAGCATCGACAACTTTACTCGACTCTACGCTTGCAGGGATGATAGCGCGAATTTTCTCTTTATTATAGTTCTCCTCGAAAAAAACAAAACCTTTGCTGCAGGAAATAAAAGATATTCCTAATACCAGCAATGATGAGATTGATGTAATGATAGTGTGTCTCATAATCATATTGTTTGCTGGCCTATTATCAATTCCAATCTTCGGGAGTGTAGTCTTCCCGTTCCGAATCTGAATTGCCGCTTGTGCATATTAATTCATTAGGTTTCACCTCGAATACGTATATATCTGGCGAAAGATAAATCAACTTTAGTTTTATTGCCTTGATGGAAACACTCATATGTAATTCGTTATAAAATGTGCTATATTCCTTATGATTGGGTTTTTTCGAATTGTCCGGCTAAAGTAGTTTATTCCCATAAGAAATGCAATGATAGCGCAAGTATTTGTTCTTTTTCGGCTCGTTCCCTGGCAAAAAACGCACAGTTGGAAGAGATCCCGTTCTGCAGCAAGACTATCTAGCATCGTCGGATCCACAGTGCCCCCCCATAGACGCGCTGACATCCCGCCCAATTCATCAATCGAATTAAACAGAAAGAGGGTGACTAAAAAAGTCTTAAAACTAATAGTCACCCTCTTTCTTGTCGGGGTACCGTGACTCGAACACGGGACCCCCTGCTCCCAAAGCAGGTGCGCTAGCCAACTGCGCCACACCCCGGATTCCCTAAAAGGGACTGCAAA
>CADAFW010000056.1:0-3027 GCA_902787295.1 uncultured Bacteroidia bacterium | reverse complement strand
CAAATTCGCCGCGGTTGGATTGCATAAATCACTGATAATCAGACTAATCCATTCGACGCATCAAGTTGCCCGGCATGACGTTTGACGGTCAAGTCCCAGGCGCAATCTGCCAGGTATGGACAGGGGCGGCGCCATATGACAAAACACCGGCAACACATATAGGGATAATCCCGTTTAAAAATTCCTATCTTTGTGTCTGCCATGCAGCACGAAATTGTCATACGGGACCTCTCCGGAATAGACGCCGCGGCCAAACGCTTCCTCGCCGAGACCGAGGGACGCACGCTGATTGCGTTCTACGCTCCGATGGGCGCCGGGAAGACCACCTTCACCACCGCGATATGCCGCGAGCTCGGCGTACGCGGGGATGCGGTGAGCTCCCCCACCTTCGCCATAGTCAACGAATACCGCACGTCCGGGGGAGAATCCGTCTATCACTTCGACTTCTACCGCATCACCAGGGAAGCCGAGGCGCTGGACATAGGCCTCTATGACTATCTGGACAGCGGTGCGCTCTGTCTGATGGAATGGCCCGAAAACGTGGAGGGACTGCTGCCCGAGGAAACGCTCAAGGTACACATCAGCGTCGCTCCGGACGGTGCACGCACAATCTTTTGGGAGGACAACGGATGATCATAGAAGCAAAGGGCATACGCAAGTCCTTCGGCAAGCTCGAAGTGCTGAAGGGAGTGGATTTCCAGGTGGAAAAGGGGGAGGTCGTGTCCATAATGGGCGCGTCCGGCGCCGGCAAGACCACCCTGCTGCAGATTCTCGGCACGCTCAGCACCCCTGATGCGGGCAGCCTCGTCATCGACGGCACCACCGTCTTCGGCGCGTCCGGCAAAGGCATAGGCGCGGGCAACGGGAAAGCCGGCAGCGACGCTCTGGCGTCATTCCGCGGCAAGCACATAGGCTTCGTGTTCCAGGCGCACCACCTCCTGCCGGAATTCACTGCGCTGGAGAACGTGATGATTCCCGCGCTTATCGCCGGGAAAAGCAGCAAGGAGGCCCGCGCGAAGGCGGAAGAACTCCTCGGGGAAGTGGGACTTGCCGGGCGCACCACGCACAAGCCGGCGGAACTCTCCGGAGGCGAGGCGCAGCGCGTCGCCATCGCCAGGGCGCTCGTGAACGGTCCCGCGGTGCTCTTCGCCGACGAACCCACCGGCAACCTCGATTCAGCCACTAAGGAAGAGATCCACAAGCTCTTCTTCGACCTGCGCGACCGCCTTGGCCAGACCATAGTGATTGTCACGCACGATCCCGAACTCGCAGCCCTCTGCGACCGCACGCTCACGATGAAAGACGGACAGTTCGTCTGATGGGCGCCTTCCGGTTCAAGCGATTCACGATAAGCAACGACCGCGCTGCACTCAAGCTCGGCACGGACGCCATACTCCTCGGAGCGGCTATGAGCCTGTCCGGCAAGGCGAATCCCCGCGTGCTGGACATAGGCACCGGTACCGGCGTGATTGCCCTGATGGCGGCACAGCGATGCCCCGGCGCGCGGGTGGAAGCGATAGACATCGACCCGCCTTCCGCGCAGGAAGCGGCGGACAATTTCGCAGCCTCCCCCTGGGCGGACAGGCTGGAGGCGAAGAACG
The DNA here is from genome assembly GCA_902787295.1 of uncultured Bacteroidia bacterium. Lineage (GTDB taxonomy): Bacteria > Bacteroidota > Bacteroidia > Bacteroidales > UBA932 > Cryptobacteroides. The sequence continues at coordinate 1,426 of CADAFW010000056.1, read as the reverse complement.
TGGCGCTGGAAGACTTCAAGCCCGGCTGCAGCTACGACCACATCTTTTCCAACCCGCCCTATTACGAGGATTCGCTCCGGAACCCGGACGGGCGCGAGGCGACGGCCAGGCACACCGTGGAAATGTCCTGGAGGGACATCGCGGCCTTCGCGGCAGGGCATCTCGGGGCGGGAGGGCATCTTTCGCTGATACTCCCGGCAGCCTGCGAAAGGGAGCTCCGGCGCGGAGCAGCCTCGTTCGGGCTATACCCTTTCCGCACCGTGCGGGTGCGCACCACCGGGAAGAAGCCGCCGGGACGCCTGATAATGGAGTTCCGCCTGGAGCGGGGCACGGAAATGGAAGAAGAACTGGTCCTGCAGGACGGACCTGCAAGGACAGCGCAATACACTGAACTCACCAAAGACTTCTATCTGTAGATGAAAACCACAGGATTTCTCGCGGCACTGCTCTGCGCGGCCGCACTCGCAGCCCCGGCACGGGCACAGGAAGGCGGAATGCCTTACCGCGAACTGGAAGACCCGTCAGTCAATGCCATAGGCAGGATGCCCGCCAGGGCCTATTCCCTCCCGCTCGCGGACGAGAAGGCGGCATTTTCGGACTACGTGGAACCGGCCACTCCCTACATCAAGTCGCTGAACGGCATCTGGAAGATGCACTGGTGCGGCGACCCGGCCAGGAGGCCCAAGGACTTCTTCAAGCCCGGCTTCGACGATTCCGAATGGAACACCATCGACGTTCCCAGCTGCGTGGAGACGAGGGGCTTCGGAGTGCCCGGCTACACCAACGTAAATTACCCGCACAAGATGGACCAGCCTCGCATCAGGGACGTGGTCACGGGCGCAGCGGACTACAATCCGGTATCGTCCTACCGCACGGTGTTCACGGTGCCGGAGAGCTGGAACGGCCGCGACATCATCCTGCGCTTCGACGGGGTCTATTCCGCCTACCACGTGTGGGTCAACGGCAAACAAGTGGGCTATTCCGAGGATTCCAAGCTCCCCGGCGAGTTCGACATCACCTCCTTCGTGAAGAGGGGCGACAACCTGCTGGCGGTGGAAGTTTTCCGCTGGTGCGACGGCTCCTACCTCGAGGACCAGGACATGTTCCGCTTCTCCGGAATCTTCCGCGACGTGAGCATAATCGGCATGCCGCGCAAGCGCATCCAGGACTTCTACGTCCACACCACCCTCAGCGACAACTACAGGGACGCCACCGTGGAGCTCGAGGTGAGCACCACCGCAAACAAGGTCACGTCCACGCTCTATGACGCCGCCGGCAAGAGCGTCGGCAGCTTCTCCGGCACCAAGGGCAGGTTCCACGTCAGGAAGGCGCATCTCTGGAGCGCCGAGGACCCGTATCTCTATACCCTCGTGATGAAGTCCGGCAGCGACATCCGCTCCGCCAAGGTTGGCCTCAGGCAGTGCGA
>CADAFW010000055.1 GCA_902787295.1 uncultured Bacteroidia bacterium | reverse complement strand
GACGGAACCTTCAACAACACGAAAGTGTTCGAAGGCGACTACAACATCCGCATTGACGGACCGTTCATTCCGCTGGTCCGCTCTACGCAGGACGGAATCCTGCTCTCCGACGAGTCCAAGAATGCGCATGTCAAGGGCCAGACCGAAGTGAACTTCATCGTCGAGCCTTTCCTGCATGTGGAACTGGTAGGAATTCCCCAGGCCGCCGGCGGAAAGATTACGGCGAACGTGAAAGTCACCCGCGGCGTGTCCAAGGAGGATTTCCGCTCCAAGGTGGAGCCGATGGGAAACTACTCCGATGATTTCCTGAATGTCACCGACATCCAGCTTTTCGTCAGTTATTCCTCTTCCGTGGGCTATCGTGCGCGGGACGACCGCTGGTCTTCTTCGATCGAATATGCGGGCGCATCCTTCGAGGATCTGCTCGGTACCGAGGTGAGCATCTCTTCCAAGGGGGCCATTCCTTCCGGCCGCAAGGTGTACGTGCGGGCCGCCGCGCGCATCAATTACGCCACGGAGGGGAACCGCCGCTGGAACTATTCCGAGCCTATCGAAGTTTATCTCCCTTAATATAGGTGGTTGGTTAATTGTTAAATTGGGGAGGAGGGAGGATGGAGTTGCCAGATTTCATCCTCCCTTTTTATTATCTTTACAAAATGAACAAGTACACGATTGTATACCTGGCCGGTTTCGTTCTGGCAGTAGCCTGTGCTCCCCGTGGACCCCAGCATCCTGCGGACAAAACTACTTTCCAGACCTCCCGGGCCTGGAGCGAACATATCGACAACCGGGCCGATGCCGTCATGGTATACGGCGTAGGCGGCAATCCCTCTGACCGGAACGGGCGCGGCCTGTCCCTCGAGGACCGGCTCGCTTCCTGGAAGGAAAGGGGGTACACCACTCAGTTCATGACCGGTATCGCCTGGGGGGAATACCAGGACTATTTTACCGGTGAATGGGATGGAAAGTGGCACCTGGACGAAGGACAGGTCCAGATAAGCGGAGACACGATCTGGCACGGCCGGATGGTCCCTTATATCGTCCCCACGGAGAACTATCTCTCCTATTTCAAGGAGAGGCATATCAAGCGGGTCATCGATGCCGGCGTCGATGCCATCTTCCTGGAAGAACCGGAATTCTGGGCGCGCAGCGGTTACAGCGATGCTTTCAAGCGGGAATGGAAAGATTATTACGGTACGGAGTGGCGTCCCCAGGACGAATCTCCGGAAGCGACATACCTGTCATCCAAACTGAAGTATCACCTGTATTACCGGGCGTTGGATGAAGCCTTTACCTTTGCCAAGGACTATGGCCGGAGCCTGGGCCGCGACATCAAGTGCTACGTCCCCACCCACTCGCTGCTGAACTATGCCCAGTGGCAGATTGTTTCGCCCGAGGCCTCCCTGGCTTCGCTGCCCTGCGTGGACGGATATATCGCCCAGGTCTGGACCGGGACCTCCCGCGAGCCGGATTATTACAACGGCGTGTACAAGGAGCGTGTATTCGAGACCGCTTACCTGGAATACGGCTGCATGGCTTCCATGACGGCCCCGACCGGCCGTCGCGTATGGCTCCTCACGGACCCTATCGAGGACTGGCCCCGTGACTGGGCCGACTACAAGCGCAACTACCAGGCCACCTTTACGGCCCAGCTCCTATACCCTCAAATCTCCGACTTTGAGATTATGCCGTGGCCGGAACGGATCTACCGGGGGTTCTATCGCACCAGCGCCGATTCCGAGGAACGCACGCGCATCCCCAAGGACTATTCGTCCATGATGCAGGTGATGATCAACGCCGCCCATAACGTGCCCGTCTCCCAGAGCAAGCTCAGCGGGTCCAAGGGCATCTCCGTTTTGATGGGGAACTCCCTTATGTTCCAGCGTTTCCCGGTCCATGAAGGCTATGACGACCCGCAGCTTTCCAATTTCTACGGGCTAGCCATGCCGCTCCTCAAGCACGGTGTCCCCGTGGAGATATCCCACATCGAGAACCTTTCCTATCCCAAAACCCTGGAAGGCGTGAAGGTGCTCCTGATGACCTATTCCAACATGAAACCCCTCGACCCTGAGGCTCATTCCTATCTGGCCGGCTGGGTGAACAATGGCGGACATCTGATCTATTGCGCCACCGACCAGGATCCTTTCCAGAAGGTGAACGAGTGGTGGAATACCGGAGACAACCACTATGCCGCCCCTTCGGACCATCTCTTCGCCCAGATGGGAATCGAAGCAGGAGCCATGGAGGGAACGTACCGCTATGGCAAGGGCAGCGTCCGCATCCTCCGGCATGATCCCAAAGAATTCGTCCTGAAGGAGAGAGGGGACACCCTGCTGTTGGAAGCCGTTACGGCCGCTTACGGCCCCATCGAGGAGAAGAACCACTTTGTCCTGGACCGCGACGCCTATAAGCTGGTGGCGGTGGTGGACGAAGGGGTGAGCGACGAGCCCTATCGGCTGGACGGATGCTTCATCGACCTGTACGATGCCGATCTTCCCGTTTACACGTCGCTTTCCGTGCGTCCCGGGACCCAGCGCTTCCTCTATGATGTGTCCAAGGCACCCAAGGCGCCGGCCATCCTGGCTGCGGCCAGTCGCGCTTACGATGTCAAGAGGACCGGACATGGTTTCACGTATGTATGCAAGAGTCCGGTGGAGACCGTCAATGTTACGCGCATCCTTTTACCTTCAAAACCGGTGAAAGTGTTGGTGAACGGCATTACATCCGATTTCGAATGGGATCCCTCCAGCAAGACCTGCCTCCTTCGTCACGACAACCTCCCCGATGGTGTAACCGTAGAAATCCAATGGTAATGAAACAATTCAGACTGATCCTTATCCTTGCGTTCACCCTGACTGCATGCCAGACGCAGACGGTGCAGCGCAACGCCCTGCGCGCTCCGGCCTATCCGCTTGTATCCATCGACCCGTACACCAGTGCCTGGAGCATGTACGACCACCTGTACGACGGGCCGGTGAAGCATTGGACCGGGGCGGAATTCCCGCTCATCGGTGCCTTGAAGGTGGACGGCGAAGTGTACCGTTTCCTCGGCATGGAGGAAGTGGAGCTGAGTCCGTTGGCCCCTCTGGCGGCGGAAACGCCCTGGCGGGGTGCTTACACCTTCTCCGAGCCCAAGGGCGACTGGTTCGCCGAATCCTACCGGCCGTCCGGCTGGAACGAGGGCCCTGCCGCCTTTGGAACCCCGGGCTACCTGACTTCCCTTACGCCCTGGCAGACTGAAAAGGTATGGGTGCGCCGGGAAGTGGAGGTGTCCGAGGATCTCAGCGGCAAGCGGGTGTATCTCGCCTACAGCAACGATGACGACGCCGTTTTCTACATCAACGGCGTGGAGGTGCTCAATACGGGGCACGAGTGCCATACGAATGCCTTTACTCCTGTTCCCGACGGGGTGCTCCGGGAGGGAAAGAACCTGATTGCCGCCACCTGCACGGACACCGGCGGACTGGCTTATCTGGACATGGGGCTGATGCTTCAGAACGAGCCCCATACGGCCCTTGAGCAGGCCGCGGAGCAGCTCTATGCCGACGTCCAGGCTACCCGGACGCATTATGGCTTCCGCTGCGGCCCCGTGGAGCTGAAACTCAGTTTCACCGCCCCGCTCTTCCTGGACGACCCGGATCTCATCTCCCGCCCGGTGAACTATATCAGCTACAAGGTAGTATCCCGGGATGGCGGGAAGCACGACGTCCAGCTGTACCTGGAAGCCTCCCCCCGCTGGGCGACCGACCAGGCGGGACAGCCTTCCCGCAGCGAAGCCTACACCGACGGGCAGGGCGTCTGGCTGAAGTGCGGCAGCCAGGCACAGCAGGTCCTGGCCAAGCGCGGGGACGACCTCCGGATTGACTGGGGCTACTTCTATCTCCACGCAAAGGACGGTCAGGTGGGAACCGGAACCGGCCTGGCGCTTCGTGAGGCGTTCCTCGGCGGTATCCCCTTCTCCGCCACTTCCGGAGAGAACCTTGCCGGCCGGATGGCCCTCGTGAGAAAGGTGGATGTCGGACAGGAGGATCATGTCCTCATCGGCTACGACGACCTGTATTCCATCCAGTATTTCGGGGAGAACCTCCGGCCCTATTGGAACCGCAGCGGGGACAAGACCATCCAGGACATGTTCGCGGCGGCGGAAGCGGATTATGCGGAACTCCTCCGGCGCTGCGACGACTTCGACCGCCGCCTGATGGCCGACTGCGAAAAAGCCGGCGGCCGGAAATATGCCGAGCTGTGCGCCCTCGCGTACCGCCAGTCCATCCACGCCCACAAGCTGGTGCAGGCCCCGGACGGAGCGATTCTCTGGCTTTCCAAGGAGAACAATTCCAACGGGTCCATCGGCACGGTGGACATCACCTATCCGTCGGCTCCGCTGTTCCTTTACTATAATCCCAAGTTTGCGGAATACTTGATGAACCACATCTACTATTACGCGGAAAGCGGACGCTGGACGAAGCCTTTCCCCGCGCACGATGTGGGCACCTATCCCATGGCCAACGGGCAGACGTACGGCGGCGACATGCCGGTGGAGGAGGGTGGCAACATGATCATTCTCACTGCGGCGGTCTGCAAGTTCGAGGGGAATGCCGACTATGCGGAGAGACATTGGGAAACCCTCACGGTCTGGGCCGATTACCTTCGCCAGTTTGGACTCGATCCGGAAAACCAGCTTTGTACGGATGACTTTGCCGGCCATTTTGCGCATAATACCAACCTTTCCATCAAGGCCATCCTGGGCGTTGCCTCCTATGGATACATGGCCGGGCTGCTGGGCAGGCAGGCCATTGCCGATGAATATACGGCAGCCGCCCGCGAGATGGCCTCCCGATGGGTGGAGATGGCCGACGACGGCGACCACTACCGGCTTACTTTCGACAAGGAAGGAACCTGGAGCCAGAAATACAATCTGGTCTGGGACAAGCTGTTGGGACTGGACATCTTCCCGGACAGTGTCGCTCGGAAGGAGATCGCCTACTATCCGTCCCGCTTCAACGAATACGGGCTTCCACTGGACAACCGGGAGACCTATACCAAGTTGGACTGGATTATGTGGACCGCCACCATGGCTTCCGACAAGGCCACCTTCGAATCCTTCATCGAACCGGTCTGGCGTTTTGAGAATGAAACCATGGACCGTGTTCCCATGTCCGACTGGGTGTTCACCGACAAGCCCAATTACCGGGGATTCAAGGCCCGGAGTGTGGTGGGAGGTTATTTCATCAAACTCTTGGAAACGAAATGAGCAAGCGTACAATAAAGATTTACGGGGTGCTGTTCCTGACTTGGCTGGCAACGGTTTCCGCCGTGGCCAGGCCAGAGCGTCCGGATCCGGTGTCTTATGTCAACACCCTGGTAGGGACAGCCTCCACTTACGAACTCTCCACCGGCAATACCTATCCGGCGGTTGCCGTGCCATGGGGCGCCGATTTCTGGACGCCGCAGACTGGCTCGAACGGAGACGGCTGGACCTACCGTTATGATGCAACGCATATCCGTGGGCTCAAGCAGACACATCAACCCAGCCCCTGGATCAACGACTATGGCGCTTTCTCCCTCATGCCGGTGACAACCGGTCCAGTATATGACCAGGACGCGCGAGCCAGCTGGTTTTCCCACAAGGCAGAAGTTGCAACCCCTTATTACTATAGTGTGTATCTGGCTGACCATGACGTTACGGCGGAACTTACCCCAACGTCCCATGCCGCGGCCTTCAGGCTTACCTATCCCGAAGGGCAGTCCTACCTGGTCGTGGATGCTTTCGAGGGCGGGAAGGTATCCCTGGTTGATGCGTACACGATCAGGGGCTATACCGTCCACAACCACGGCGGAGTAGCCGACGGCTTCCGCAACTGGTTCATTGTCCGTTCCGATACGCCTTTCGAAGCCTGCCCGGCCCGGGAGGATGTGGCTCTTGTCGGCTTCAGGACCGTTCGGGGTCAGCAGGTGAACCTGCAGGTGGCCTCGTCGTTCATTTCGGCGGAGCAGGCCGAACGGAACCTCTTGGAGGTGACAGGAGGCTTCGAGGTCGTGCGGAACGCAGCCCGCGATGAGTGGAATGCCCTGCTGGGCCGAATCGAGGTGACGGACGGGAATCTGGACAACTTGCGCACATTCTACAGCTGCCTGTACCGTTGCCTGCTGTTTCCACGCGACCTGTCCGAAATCAACGAAGCGGGAGAACGCGTGCATTACAGTCCGCATAACGGCCGCATCGAAAAAGGCTATTTCTTCACGGATACCGGCTTCTGGGACACCTTCCGCAGCCTTTTCCCGCTGTTGAACCTGGTGTATCCGGAAACATCGGCCCGGGTGCAGGCAGGACTTGTAAACGATTTCCGGGAGAGCGGTTTTCTGCCGGAATGGGCGTCGCCGGGACACCGGGGGTGCATGGTGGGGAACAACAGTGCCTCCGTGGTCGCCGATGCTTTCCTGAAGGGAATCCCTTGCCAGGATATCGATGAGCTCTGGGAAGCGGTTACCCATGGGGCGCATGCGGTGCATCCGAGGGTTTCCTCTTCCGGTCGTCTGGGCTGGCAATACTACGATTCCCTGGGTTACGTGCCCTGCGATGTAGGGATCAACGAAAGTGCGGCACGCACACTGGAATACGCCTATGACGACTGGTGTATCTGGCAGTTGGGCCAGGCCCTGGGCAAGACGGAGGAGGAACTCGCCCCTTACCGGCATGCTGCGCTGAATTACCGGAATCTGTATGATTCGGAATTCAGGCTCATGAACGGCCGGAAGGCCGACGGCCGTTTCTCCAGGCCCTTCTCTCCCTTGAAATGGGGCGGAGACTTCACGGAAGGGAACTCGTTGCACTACACATGGAGCGTGTTCCACGACGTTGAAGGCCTTATCGGCCTGATGGGCGGGCCGGAAACTTTTGCGGCCCAACTGGATACGGTATTCCAGATGCCGCCCAAATACGATGACAGCTACTATGGCCGTCCGATCCATGAAATCATTGAGATGACGGTGATGGGCATGGGAAACTATGCCCATGGGAACCAACCCATCCAGCACATGCTGTACCTGTACGACTGGTGTTCCCAGCCGTGGAAGACGCAGGCGCGTGTGCGGGAAGTGATGGGGAAATTCTACGGTCCCTGGGCCGACGGCTACTGCGGCGACGAAGATAATGGCCAGACATCGGCCTGGTATGTTTTCTCGGCCCTGGGGTTCTATCCGGTATGCCCGGGCAGCGGAGAATATGCGCTGGGGTCTCCGCTCTTTGAGAAGGCTGTCCTGCACCTCCCCGGAGGCGATGTCCATATTGAAGCGCCCGGAAACGCTGAGGAGAAAGTGTATGTAGAGAGACTCCGCCTCAACGGACGGGTCTGGCAGCACAATTATATCCGGCATGACGACCTCCTCCACGGCGCCAAGCTCCGCTTTACCCTTTCAGACAAGCCGTCCTTCCTCCGCGGGACCCGGCCGGAAGACCGCCCGTATTCCTTAAGCCGATAAAGAAAAATGATGAAAAACAGTTTACTCTGCCTGTCTTTTATGACCGTGGCCATTCTCGCTTCGGCCCAACCTTATCAGGATCGGAGGCCCGCCGCGAAGGACCGGCTATTCACCTCTGAGGCCGTCGAGGCCAGAATCGTGGAGGTAGAAGCCCTTTTGTCGAATGCAAAGCTTCGCTGGATGTTCCGGAACTGTTTCCCCAACACGCTGGATACCACGGTCCATTATAGCGAAGATGAAAACGGTACGCCCCGGACCTTTGTCTATACCGGAGACATCCACGCCATGTGGCTCCGGGATTCCGGAGCCCAGGTCTGGCCTTACCTCTCCCTGATGCGGGACGACCCGGCGCTGAGGAAACTGCTGGAAGGGGTCATCCGCTGCCAGTTCAGTCTTATCAACATTGACCCGTATGCCAACGCTTTCAACGACGGACCGACCGGAGGGGAATGGATGAGCGACCTGACGGACATGAACCCCTATGTTCACGAGCGCAAGTGGGAGATTGATTCCATGTGCTACCCTGTCCGTCTTGCTTATGAGTATTGGAAGATAAGCGGTGATGCGTCCGTTTTCGATGATACCTGGCTGCAGGCGGCCAGGAACATTTATAAAACCCTCCGCACACAGCAGCGAAAGGAAGGAAAGGGGCCCTACCACTTCCAACGCCGGACCGAACGCCAGTTGGATACCAAGGCCTGCGATGGCTGGGGAAACCCGGTGAGTCCGGTAGGGCTCATTGCATCGGCTTTCCGTCCTTCGGACGATGCCACTACCTTTGAGTTTCTGGTTCCTTCCAACTTCTTTGCAGTAAGTTCTTTACGAAAGATGGCGGAGATTCTTGAAACGGTCAACGGGGAGAAGGAACTGGCCGGGGACTGCCGCTCTCTGGCGACGGAAGTGGAGGCTGCGCTACAAAAATATGCCGTTTATAAACACCCGAAGTATGGAAAGATTTATGCCTTCGAGGTGGACGGGTTCGGAAACCGTTTCTTGATGGATGACGCCAACGTCCCATCGCTGCTGGCAATGGCCTACCTGGGGGACGTATCGCCCCGGGACAAGATTTACCGGAACACCCGGAAATTTGTCTGGAGCGAAGATAATCCCTTCTTTTTCAAAGGGAAAGCGGGTGAAGGGATCGGGGGACCCCATATCGGATATGATATGGTCTGGCCCATGAGCATCATGATGAAAGCGTTTACTGCAACCGATGATGCCGAGATCAAATGGTGTATCGAGACCTTGTTGGATACGGATGCAGGAACCGGGTTCATCCACGAAAGCTTCCACAAGGATGACGCCTCCCGTTTTACCCGTCCATGGTTCGCGTGGCAGAATACCCTTTTCGGGGAACTGATCCTGGACCTTATCGACCGAGGCAAATTGGGAATCCTTAACAGTATTGACATCCAGTAATATGGGGGCGCTTCCGATATCAATTATCATACTTATCAAGCCAGGGAAACGGGTCCGCTGTCAGACATCGAGTTGATTCCATACGGCTGTACGACCCTCAGAATCACCGAATTTCCAGTCAGGCCAGAATAAGGAGTACTGATTACCTGTTCTACCATTCGTCAAAAAAGAGCATTTGGTAGAACAATGGTAGAACAAAAACCGCCCATAAATCATCCGTTGACCGAAATCCTAAATCTACGGCCCTGAAACGGCGATTTAAGACACAAAAAAACCTCCAAGACGAATCCTGGAGGTTTGGAGCGGAAAACGAGACTCGAACTCGCGACCCCGACCTTGGCAAGGTCGTGCTCTACCAACTGAGCTATTTCCGCAGTATTTCAAAGACTCGTCCTCGTGGAACGGGACTGCAAAGATACGGCAAAAATCTGAATCTCCAAATATTTTTGCAATTTTTTTAGATTCCTCGACTTCGCTGCGCTCCGCTCGGAATGACAAAGGGGGCTCGCTCAGTACGACAAGGGCGCTTCGCTCGGAATGGCGGGGGCTACCCGATATACTTCGCAATGAGCCTTACGAGGAGGTCGTTGAGGGGTTCGACTTGGAAGTCGCCGACGGAGGGTTCGAGGTGGTCGCCGCCGACACCGCTGTCGTCGGTGAGGAAGACGTAGGTGCCGCCGGTGAGGACGGCGAAGAAGCGGCACATGAACTCGCATTCCTTGGAGGGGCTGCTGCAGAAGACGGGGATGAGCTTGACGCCTTGCTTG
>CADAFW010000054.1 GCA_902787295.1 uncultured Bacteroidia bacterium | reverse complement strand
CAGGTATTCTCCGACTTTTTTCATTCTTCTGTCCTGAATATGGCGAGGTAGCGCCTGCTGAAGGCGTCCTTGCCGAGGTTATTTTCCGCAATCTTGCGGCTTTCCGCACCGAATTCCGCGAGCTGTCCCGCCGACAGGGCAAGCGCCTTGTCCAGTGCCTCCGCTATGCTGGCAGGCCTGTGCGGGTCGAACAGGAAGCCGTTGGATGCGCGGACCACATAGCGTGAATTGTCTCCCGTGTCGCTGCAAACTGCCGGCAAGCCGCTGGCCATCGCTTCCGCGAGGGAGTTGGACGTACCCTCATAGAAACTCGGCAGGCAGAAAATGTCTGCCCCGGCGTATGCGGATGCCACGTCGTGCGTTGCCGTGTGGAGCCTGAACGTGTCCTCAAGCCCGCATTAGCCCGCATTTGCCGATGAGCTTGCAGCATCTCCTGAAATAGGCGTCGTCGCGCTCCACGCCGTACCAGGCGATGGTGAAATTGCGACCGGCATCCTTGAGTATTTTCGCGGCCCTGATGAGTCCCAGTGCATTCTTCCTGCGGTCCAGACGGGCAGTGGTAACGATCCTGCGCGTCTGTCCGGTGTCTCCGTAAACCTTGTCTCCTGCCGGGCGGAATGCCTCCGGATCCACGAAATTCGGGATGGTGCAGAGTTTCGGGATAAGCCGTGGATAATGCTTGCGGATGAAGACTTCCTGCGAGTAATTGTTGCAGACCACGAGGTCGGCTTCGCCATAATAGCGGAAGCGGAACAGGTCGTGGGGATGGAGGTGGAGGTTGTGGCTGCGCTCGGAGACTATCAGCTTGAAATGCGGCCATTTCCGGTGGACCATGCAGGCCTTCAGGTTCGTTCCGGCGAGGAACGACACCAGGGCCTCGCAGCCGGTTTTCTTCAGGTGCGCCGCTATGTCCTTGACCAGCCTGCCCGCACCGCCCTTCTTGTCGATGATCACGTGCCTGACGCCGGTGGAGCGCAGCACGTCCTCGTAGAAGCCGTCGTGATGATAGGTGAGCAGTTCCACGTCGTGCCCGCCGGCCTTGAGTGCCGATGCGAGCCCGAGCAGCTGCCTTTCCGCGCCGCCCAGCCTGAGGGAACTTATCATGCACACTATCTTCATCCTTCGGTCTGCTTGAGGATATAGTCACGCCAGGTGCCGGGCTTGGCCTTGGGCGCCTCGCGGTAGGATGTCTTCTGGAAGAAAAACTCGGGGGAGACCAGCTCGCCCAGTTTCGTTTCGTCTGCCTGCTCGTCGCCGTGCAGGTACCAGAGGGAATGGATGCCGTCGTGGTCTATCTGGGGCATCGCGCTGAACAGTTTCATCGCCGTCCCGTTGCCCTGCGCCAGCACCTTGAGCATCAGTTGATGCTGGAAATAATCCACGCGCTTGTCCTCTTCCTCCCAGAACTTCAGTATCATCTCGCGCCAGGCCTCCAGGAGGAATGCTCCCTTGCGGGCGTGGATGAAGCAGTTCTGGACATAGCTGTAGTAGCCGCTGATGCGCTTGCCGCTGCGGTAGACGAAGAAATCGCAATCCTCTATGAATTCCGGGATCGGGTGCGTCACGAAGGCCGTGGCGTCCAGCCAGTAGCCGCCGTGCTCGTGGAGCAGTTCCACTCGGCAGATATCGGAGAAGTGGGCGTATTTCATCTTGCCCGCCCTGAACTTGTCCACGATGACCTGCGGGAGCGTTATCCAGTCGAAGACGCTCTTTTCGTCCAGCACTACGAGTTCCCGCGTGCAGTGTTTCCTGATGCTCGCGAAGCAGTTCTTTACGAGCAGGGGAGCGTTTTCCTCGCCCTGGAACCAGATGGTGAAGATGCGTTCCGGCTCGGTCTGGCAGATCCCCGTGTCCTTGAGATGGTCGGCCGCGGAGAGATAGTGCCTGCGGAGATAGTCCGTGACCACGCGCCCGAAAACGTCCGACCTCCTGGCGCGGCGCCTTTCGGCACTCCACCAGAGAGGATTCAGGATATGTCCGCCGACTATGAGCCGCGTCGATACCCAGAGACGTTCCAGAGCCATTCCTGCCTTCATAGTTTACAAATATACTAAAAGAATCGGTAAGAACACCCAGGGGCACCTCCGGCGTTCCGGCTCACCGTTATGCCGACTCCGGTCGTGCTGCCTCGGGCAAGCGGGGGGAGCCTTCCCCGGAACCGCTCGCGCCGGCCTTCTATGACGCATTCCAGCACGATTCCCGTCCTGGGGGTACCCATGGTCTCCTCCGGTGTGTCGTTGGGGTAGCACCACAGTTCCGTCCCGGGCGTCTGCGGAAGCACTCCTATGTCATACGGCAGTTTCACCCAGGCGGTGTCGTCCGGGATCTCCACCGGCCTGAATCCGTCCGTCCTGAACACCTCTGCAGATGGGGAGCGGTCGAAAAGGCCTATCCGCGGCTCTTCCAGCCTCACGTAGCCTCCCAGTTCATTGGTGATCTCAGCAAGGATTATGCGGCATCCCAGCGGCTTCAGGACGAGCCTGACGCTGTCGCCTGCGGTCTCCGTCACCGCGCTCATCAGGGGCCTCGCCGGATCGTCGTCCTCCGCGCCGTAGCGGAGCAGTTCCATGCTGTCGTATTTCTGCAGCGCGGCCATGTTGAAGCCTGCCCGGCTGTTGGCTATGGCCGCCGTTATCCTGTCCCCGCTCCGGCAGCGGACGGTCAGCCGTCCCGTCCCCGACGTCTGCAGATGCTTCTCCAGCTGCCTGGTGCCGCTTCCTCCATATATGAATATGTCCGTCCGGCCGATTACGGCCTGCCACTTTTCCTCCACTTCCGGATCCACCGATAGCTTGATGATGAAATCCGTCGAATCTGCTGCCGGTCCGTCTCCCTCCCGTCCTTGGCCCTGCGCCTGCTCCGTGCCGTTTCCCACGGACTCCGTGCAGGCTGGGATTGTCATAAGGAACGGGAGGGCTGTGACACATGATAGCAAGAGATTATAGACAGTTCGGAGCAGACCGCTCCCCGGCGAATGCCGCAACAAGAAGCCCTCCCGGTCCTTATGAACGCCAAAGTTTTCCATAGTTCAAGTCGAAGGCAAAACTATCAGCCTTCCTCCTCGGATGCAACGGAATTAAAAGACGCCGGGCCTTCTTTTTACGATATGCGCAGTCCTGCAATCCGACCCCCTTCCCGACCCCCGGACATAAAACAAAGCCGGGCAGTCGCGATGACTGTCCGGCCTGTGAGATATGCAGCGGGGGATTAACCTCCGAAGTTGTCGTAGAGGATGTTCTCCGGAGCGACTCCGAGGGAATCCAGGAGCTTGTTCACGGATGCGACCATCATAGGCGGACCGCACATGAAGTACTTGATGTCCTCGGGAGCCTCGTGGTCCTTGAGGTAGGTCTCGTACATCACGTTGTGGACGAAGCCGGGAACGTACTTCACGCCTGCGGCATCGGCTGCCGGGTCGGGACGGTCGAGCGCGAGCTGGAAGTGGAAGTTCGGGAACTCCTTCTCGATCTCGGCGAAATCCTCGAGGTAGAATGCCTCCACGAGGGCGCGCGCACCGTAGAAGAAGCTGACCTTGCGGCCGGTCTTGAGCGTCTTGAAGAGCTGCATGATGTGGCTGCGGAGAGGGGCCATGCCCGCACCGCCGCCGACGAAGATGTACTCGACGTCGTCAGGATCGTTCGCAGGGAGGAGGAACTCGCCGTAAGGGCCGCTGATGGTCACCTTGTCACCGGGCTTGCGGGTGAACACGTAGGATGAAGCGATACCCGGGTTGACGGGGAGAAGCTTGAAGCCCTGCTCGCGCGGAACGCTCCTGTCGAAAGGAGGGGTCGCGATACGGACGTTGAGCTTGATGATGCCCTTCTCACCGGGATAGGAGGCCATGGAATATGCACGGATGGTAGGTTCGGGGTTCACCGACTCGAGGTCGAAGAAACCGTACTTCTCCCAATCTGCGCGGTACTCGGGAGCCACGTCGATATCCTTGAAATAAAGGTGATAGGCGGGGATGTCGATCTGGATATACTCGCCGCTCTTGAACTCGAGGTGCTCGCCCTCGGGAAGCTTGACGGTGAATTCCTTGATGAAGGTCGCCACGTTGTCGTTGGAGATGACCTCGCACTCGAGTTTCTTGACGGAGAGGGAGCTCTCCGCGACCTGGATATTGAGGTTGTCCTTGACCTTGACCTGGCAGCCGAGGCGCCATCCGTCCTTGATCTGCTTGCGGTTGAAGAAGCCGACCTCGGTGGGGAGGATCTCGCCGCCGCCTTCGAACACCTGGACCTTGCACTGGCCGCAGTTGGCCTTTCCGCCGCAGGCCGAAGGCAGGAATATCTTCTGCTCGGCGAGGGTCGCCATGAGGTTGTTGCCAGGAGTGACGTCAAGTTCCTTCTTGCCGCCGTTGATGCTGATCTTTACGGTTCCCTTGGGAGTGATCTTGGCCTTCACGAAGAGGAGAAGGACCACGAGGATGAGCGTCACCAGGACGATCACCGCGATTGCTGAAAGAATTGTTGCGTTCATATTGCGGTCCTCCTAAAGTTGAATTCCCATGAAGATCATGAATGCCATACCCATCAGACCCACGGTGATGAAGGTGATTCCGGTGCCCTTGAGGGCTGCGGGAACGTTGCTGTAGGCGAGTTTCTCGCGGATGGCCGCGAGCGCCACGATGGCAAGGTACCAGCCGATGCCGGAACCGAGTGCATAGACCACGGGCTCGGCGAGGTTGGTGAAGTCACGCTGCTGCATGAAGAGCGAGCCGCCGAGGATGGCGCAGTTCACCGCGATGAGCGGGAGGTAGATTCCGAGGGATGAGTAGAGGGAAGGGAGATACTTCTCCACGATCATCTCCACGAGCTGGGTGAACGCTGCGATCACCGCGATGAAGATGATGAAGCTGAGGAAGCTGAGGTCCACGTCCGCGAAGTTGGGGCCGAGCCACTTGAGGGCGCCCGGCTGCAGCACGAAGGTGTTGAGGGCCCAGTTGATGGGGAGCGTGAACAGGAGCACGAAAATAACAGCGAGGCCAAGGCCATTGGCTGTCTTCACGTTCTTCGATACCGCCAGGTATGAGCACATACCCAGGAAGTATGCGAAGATCATGTTGTCAACGAAGATTGACTTTACGAATAAGCTTACGTATTCCATATGGCGTCGCGGTTATTTCTCCTGGAGTTCCTTGTCGAACGCGCGGTGTGCCCAGATGATGCATCCGAGGAGGATCAGCGCGAACGGCGGAAGGATTACGAGGTTGTTGGGAATGTAGGCGTCGGGAAGGACCTGGAATCCGAAGAGGGTGCCGCTTCCGAGAAGTTCACGGAAGAATGCGACAACCACGAGGATGAGTCCGTAGCCGAAGCCGTTGGCCAGACCGTCGAGAAGGGAAGGGATGGGCTTGTTGCCGAGGGCGAACGCCTCGATGCGTCCCATCACGATACAGTTCGTGATGATGAGGCCGATATAGACTGAAAGCTGCTTGTCCACGGCGTATGCATAAGCCTTGAGGAACTGGTCCACGAGGATCACCATCAGGGCGACTACGACGAGCTGCACGATGATGCGCACACGGTTGGGGATGGTATTGCGGAGCAGCGAGACGATGAGACTTGAAAGTCCGCACACGGCGATGACGGAAAGCGCCATCACGCAGGCACCCTTGAGCTGTACGGTGACAGCGAGAGAGGAGCAGATACCGAGCACCAGGACGGTGATCGGATTGCCCTTCAGGATAGGGTTGAGAATGGTTTCCTTGAGATTTGCCATGTCTTATTCCTCCTCGGTTTTTTCGGTTGCAGCCTCTTCTGCCGGCACTTCCTCCGCAGGGGCGGAAGCGGCGGTGAAGTAAGGCTCATAGGCCTTGAGCCAGGTGTTGATGGCTTCGTTGAGGCCCTTGGATGTCATGGTCGCGCCGGTGATGGCGTCCACTGCATTGTCGGCTCCTTCCGCCTCGGCGTTCTTGGAGAGGTTGAAGATGCCGTTCTCTCCGAAGAGAGCCTTCTTGCCGATGAATTTTCCGCGGAACCAGGGCTCGTCCTTGATCTTGGCGCCGAGGCCCGGGGTCTCGGACTCGTGGTCGAAGTATGCGCCCGCGATGGTCCTGTTGTCACCCTGGAAGGCTACATAGCCCCAGACGGGTCCCCAGAGACCTGCTCCGTAGACGGGAACGACGGTGACGCCGCTCTTGAAGACATAGACCGGAAGGGTTGCATCCCCGCCGGCGTCGATGGCCTTGTCCTGAGGCTTGAGGTTGTCGATGAGCTCGATGTTCTCGTAAGCGGTGCCGAGGTCGGCGACCTTCTCGCCCTTGAGGTTCACCGTGAAGGCCTTGTCGATGTTCTCCGAGTATTTGCGGAGGACGTTGTCGTTGCCGAGCGCGGAGAGTTCGTCCTTTTCGCCGAGCTGTGCGGCGGCCATCATCTGTGAGAGGGTCTCGGCCTTGATGTTGGCCTGCTGCTTAGGCTTGAGTGACATTGCCACAAATGCAAGCACCGCTGCAACCACCACCACGATGACCGTGGTGTAGATGACCGTATATACGTTACTGTTGGTATTCATGACTATGCTACTTTGAGTTTCTTTGCCTTACGGTTGATATGCGCGCTGGTGACGCAGTGGTCGATGAGCGGTGCGAAGGTGTTGAGAAGCAGGATCGCAAGCATCATTCCCTCTGCGTAGCCGGGGTTGAAGAGGCGCACGGTGATACAGAGCATACCGATGAGCACGCCGTAGATCCACTTGCCGGTCTCGGTCTGGCAGGAGGTCACAGGGTCGGTGGCCATGAAGACGGTACCGAATGCGAATCCGCCGTAGAGGAGCTGCATGTAACAGGGGATGTCGGTGATGCCGGCGCACTGGCCGAGGGCGCCTACTGCGAGGGCACCTGCGACGCAGCCTGCCATGATCTTCCAGCTGGCGATGCCGGTCCAGAGAAGGAGGATGGCGCCGAGGAGGATGGCGATCACGGAGGTCTCACCTACGGAGCCGGGGACGGTTCCGATGAAGAGGTCCCAGAAACCGGTGCCGTACTGTGCGGGAGCGCCGTCGAGTGCGAGAGGGGTCGCGCCGGTGAAGGCGTCGGCGACCGCGGTCTCACCCTTCTTGAAGGCGATCCAGCATTCGGATCCGGACATGTAGTTAGGATAGGAGAAGAACAGGAATGCACGGGTGAGGAGCGCGGGGTTCCAGATGTTCATTCCGGTGCCGCCGAACACTTCCTTGCCGAAGATGACCGCGAAAGCCACTGCGAGCGCGAGCATCCAGAGAGGGATGTCCACGGGGACGATCAGGGGGATGAAGAAGCCGGACACGAGGTAGCCCTCGCTGACTTCCTCGCCGCGGATCTGGCTGGAAGCGAATTCGATGCCGAGTCCTACGAGGTAGGAGACGATGTAGAGAGGAAGGACCTTGAGGAATCCGAACCAGAAGTACTCGAGGATGTGGATTCCGCTCTGTCCCATTGCCAGGCCATGCTGATAGCCGACGTTCCACATGCCGAAGAGGGCTGCGGGCGCGGCGGCGATGACCACGAGGATGAGGATGCGCTTGAGATCGACCGCGTCACGCACGTGGCTGCCCTTGAGGGTGACCGTGCCGGGCACGTGAAGGAATGTCTCAAAAGCGTCGATTGTTGAGTGCAGCCAGTAGAGCTTGCCGCCTTTTTCGAAAATTGGATTCATACTTTTAAGCCATTTCTTTGAGCATAAGGTCGATGCCCTTTGCTATCATATCCTGGATATTGTTCTTGCTGGGGTCGATGAACTCGCAGAGCGCGAGGTCTTCCGGAAGCACTTCGTAGATGCCGAACTTCTCCATCTTGTCGATGTCCCCGGCGAGGCAGGCCTTGGCGAGGAAGACGGGGTAGATGTCCATGGGAAGGACCTTGGCGTAGTAGCCGTCGTTCATCAGGAACGGACGCGGGCCTCCGTGGAGGTTGGTGTCCATGTCGTAGGTGCGTCCCGGCATGAGCCAGCTGAAGTAGCTGCGGTCATTGCTGAACTGCTTGTAGCGGATGGGACGGATCCAGCCGAGGAGCTCCTTCTCCACGCCCTCGCGGATGAGGGTGACCTGGTCGTCCTGGAACCTGAGGTAGCCGTCCTTGCCGACGTTGGCTCCGGAGAGGACGTCGCCGCTGACGAAGCGGGTCTCGTCGCCGGTGGTGCCGTAGAACGGGGCGAGTTCGGTCATCGGGGTGCCGGGATAGGTCACGAGGTAGGATGCGTCGATGGCCATGGGGCCGCAGACCGCTACCTTGCGGCGGAGGTCAACCTTGCCCTTGGTGAAGAGCTTGCCGATGGCGGCAAGTCCTGCGAGGCTGACGGTCCACACGGTCTGTCCCTTCTGGATGGGGCAGATGTGGCTGATCTGGACGCCCACGTTCCCTGCGGGGTGCTTGCCCTTGAAGAAGTGCAGTTCGCAGTTTTCGAGCTTGCAGAACGGTTCCTTGTCTTCCGCATTCACGGAGACGTGCACGTTCGCAATCCTGGAAACCGCGGTGACACCTGCCTGGATGGCGTTGAATTCGTCGCCATAGCAGAACTTGGTGTCGGCTGCGAGCGGAGCCGTGTTGAACGCTGATACGAAAATGGCTTTCGGCGCTGCTTCCGGATCGGCGATGATGCCGTAGGGACGCTGTACGAAGAAAGGCCAGAGCCCGCTCTCGAGGAGAGCCTTCCTGACCTCTTCACCGCTGAGTTCAGCGGGGTTCTTCTTGCCGAAATCCACATACTTCTGCTCTTCGTCCGCCTCTATGAGGACGGCGAGGAGCTTGCGCTTGTCGCCCCTGACTATGCTCTTGACCTTTCCGCTGACCGGGGAGGAGAAGAGGATGTCAGAGTGCATCTTGTCCGCGAGGACGGGGGAACCGGCGAGTACCGGGTCGCCTTCCTTCACGAGGAGCCTCGGTACGAGACCCTTGAAGTCGGAGGGCTGGACGGCTACGACCGCAGGTGCCACAGTCTTGCTCACGCGGAGGTCTGCGGCGCCCTTTACAGGGACGTTCAGGCCTTTTTTCAAAACGATGTTCTGTGACATTTGTTAATATGACGTTATATGGATTATTCTTCGCGCCGCGAATTTAGCCATTTTTTCGGGATAATCCGCGAAAAACATAATAAAGTTCACGCGCGTGAGTTTTGTCTTCGCAGTCTGCCCAAACTTGCTTACATTTGTAGTCCGATGGATGAGATGAAGGATAAACTCAAGGCTGTCCTGGACGGCCTGAACGAGGAGCAGAAGAAGGCTGTATGTGCCGTGGACGGCCCCGTGCTGATAGTTGCGGGCGCCGGTTCCGGCAAGACCCGCGTATTGACCAGCAGGGTGGCGTATATGCTCGCCATGGGCACCGACCCGTCCCGTATCCTGGCCCTGACATTCACCAAGAAAGCGGCGGGGGAGATGAAGGAACGCATAGCCCTGATGGTAGGCGCCAGGAGCGCCCGCCGGGTGGTGATGGGCACCTTCCACTCGGTCTTCGTGCGCTTCCTCCGGGAGTACGCCGGCTTCCTCGGCTATCCCGCGCAGTTCACCATCTACGACGCATCCGACCAGGCCTCCGCGATGAAGGCCTGTATCAAGGAACTCCAGCTTGACGACAAGATCTACAAGCCGCGCGAGGTGCTTTCCCGCATCTCCCTGGCCAAGAACAACCTGATGACGGTGTCCGCCTACAGGAACAACCCGCAGATCGCGATGGAGGACAGCCATTCCCGCAAGCCCCGCATCGGGGAGCTCTACGAACTGTACCAGC
>CADAFW010000053.1:9557-16517 GCA_902787295.1 uncultured Bacteroidia bacterium | reverse complement strand
AGGCAGAAGCCGCCAGGAACCATCTCCCACCGCAGGAAATCGCCGCCGCAGGCAACTGGAGCGCAGCCTGGTATGTATTTGCGGCCTACGCCCTGGTGGTCGGAATCCTCTTTGCGATCCTCTTCAAGGATCCGCAGAAAGAGGCGGCCAAGGCGTAAGCATAAGCCGGAAGAAGCGTCCCGCTACCTCTTCTTCGAAGTCTTGCGGCGGGATTTGCGGGAAGTGAGTTTCTTCACCAGGACTGCGGCGATGATGGCGAGCGCTACAGCGGCTATCACGATAACGGTCATCGCATTGGCGTTGGAGCCCTTGACGCGGGACCACATACTGATGAGTTTGTCGGTGTCGGCACCCCAGTCGTGCATCATCGTGCAGTGCTCTATGATGCTCCTGTCGGGATAGAGGACGGGATCCACGCGGACACTGTCGGCGCCGGGGAAGAAGTAGCTGACGTCCACGGGGTCGAGTTCTTCGTCAACCTGGGAGTCGATGACGGCACGGGCGCCGTTCGCGCTCACGTAGCCGGTCTCTTCCATGTTGCGGATGGCGATGTCCTCGCGGCACATGAAGTTGATGAAGAAGGTTGCGGCCTTGACATTCTTGGCGTACTTGGGGATCACCCAGCCGTCGAACCATACGTTGCTGCCCTCTGCGGGGACGGCGTACCTGAGCTCCACGCCCACGGCGGCGCCTTCCTCGATGGCCCAGACGGCGTCACCGCTCCAGTTCAGGCTGATCCAGGCGCGCTCCTGGGTCATCTGCTCCTTGCCGAAATCGGCCTCCCAACCGGCTACGAGCTGGCTCACGTCGCCGAGGAAAGACTCGACTGCAGCGATGGACTCGTCGGAAGAATCCTTCATAAGGTCGTCGAGGGTAACGCTGCCCTCGGCAAGTTCCTTCTGCTTGAGGTAGATGAGCACGGGGCCGTAGACGTCGCGGGGAGCGTCCTTCATGAGGATCTTGTCGGCGAACTTGGGGTTGCGGATGACATCCCAGGTGGCGGCCTCCTCGTCGGTGACGTATTTGGGATTGTAGAGGATGCCGGTGGTTCCCCACATGAACGGGACTGAATAGGCGTTGGCGTCGGCGGTGGGGCTGATGCGGCTGAACATCTCCTTCATGAACGGAGAACGGTTGTTCTCTATGTAGTTGGGAGTGTCTCCGAGCGACTCGAAGTCGAGGGGAAGCAGCAGGCCTTCGTTGAGCATGCGCTCGATGATGTAGTCCGAAGGGCATACCACGTCGTAGTCCTCGTGGCCCTTCTCGATCTTGGAGAGCATGGTCTCGTTGATGTCGAAGGTCTGGTAGATGACGTCGACCTTTTCGCCGGTCTGTTCTTCATACCATTTTTCGAAATCGGAGATGACGTTCTCTCCGATATAGTTGGACCAGTTGTAGACTTTGAGCACGCTGCCGCGGTCTTCCGAGCAGGCGCACGCCATCAGCGCGATGGCTGCGAGGGTGAGGAATTTCTTCATCGTACCGGTGATTTACGCATTTTGGCCTGGCGGACGTTGATGACCACCAGAAGGATAAGGACAAAAAGGAATATGAGCGTCATCAGGGGACGCAGTTCGGGGGTGAGGCCGCCCTTGCGGGCGTCGGTATAGATATAGGTGGAAAGCGTGTCGAGCCCTATTGTACCCCTCGTGAAGAAGGTCACGGCGAAGTCGTCCAGGGACATCGTGAACGCCATTATGAAGCCGGAGATCATTCCGGGCTTGAGTTCCGGGATCATCACCTTGCGCATCGCCTGGGCCGGGGTGGCGCCGAGGTCCAGCGCCGCTTCATAGATATTGGGATTCATCTGCATCAGCTTGGGCATCACGCTCAGCACCACGTAAGGCGTGCAGAAGGTGATGTGGGCAAGGACGACGGTCACGTAGCCCTGGCTGAAGTGCAGGAAGACGAAGAGCAGGAAGAGCGACACACCCGTGATGATGTCCGGATTGATCATGGGGACGTTGTTCAGGAAGGTGATGACGCGCTTGGTGCGTCCGCGCAGGTTGTGGATGCCGACCGCCGCGACGGTGCCGAGCAGGGTGGATACCACCGCCGCGATGAGCGCGATGAGCAGGGTGTTCTCCACCGCGGACATCAGCGTGCTGCCGCCGTCCATCCTGCCGGTGAAGAGGTTACGGTACAGGCCGGTGGAGAAACCGGTCCAGTTGCCGAGCACCTTGGACTCCGTGAAGGAGAAGATGGCGATGAACACGAGCGGCGCATACAGCAGGAACAGCAGCACCCAGATGTAGAGTTGTGCGAAGAACTTCTTCATCAGATGGCCCCTCCTGCGGCTTCGGCGTCACGCCCGCCCGTAAGGACGGTGGTTATGCCGATGATTATCAACATTATGAATGCGAGCGCCGCACCGTAGTTCCACATCGAGGAGTTGATGTTCTCCTGGATGATGGTACCGAAGAGCTTGATCTTGTTGTTGGTGAGGAACTCGGAGATGGCGAAGGTACTGACCGTAGGCATGAAGACCATCAGGATGCCGCTGCGCACGCCGGGCATGGAAAGGGGTACGGTGACTTTCCAGAACACCGTCCACGGGGTGGCCCCGAGGTCTCCGGCCGCTTCGGCGTAGGAGTTGTCCATCCTGTCGAGCACGTTGTAGATGGGATAGATCATGAACGGCAGGTAGTCATAGACCATACCGAAGAGGAGGGTGCCCTTGCCGAGGGTGATGCCGAACATGTTGAAGAGTTCGGCGGTCGCCAGGGTGCGCATCAGGGCGTTGATCCACATCGGCAGCATGAACAGGATGATGGTCACGGCGCTGCGGTTGAGCTTCTTGTTGGCAAGGATCCAGGCAGCGGGATAGCCCAGCAGGATGCAGAGCAGGGTGTTCTCCACGGCGACCTCGATGGACACCGCGAAGGTGCTCAGGGAGTCCTTGTCGGAGAAGAACCTGGTGATGTTGGAAAGCGTGAAGTGCCCGGTGCCGTCCTGGAGAGCATAGACCAGGATGAGCACGAGCGGCAACGCGACGAAGAGTATCAGGAAGGCCAGGTATGGGATACTCCAGCTGCTCCTCTTAATCATCTTTCCTCGTGATCTTGAGGTCGGCCGGGAGGATGTTGATGCCCACCAGGTCGCCCTTGTCCCATATGTCGTCGGTATCCACCCAGAGATGCTCGCCGGAGTCGGTGAGGACGGTCAGGTGGTAGTGGTTGCCCTTGTAGAGGAGGAAACTGACTTCGCCGCCGGTGGCGCCTTCCTCCTGGTGGTCGAGCAGGTCGACCTTGTCGAACCCGACCTCCACGGTCACCTTGGTCCCGGCCTCGAGTCCCTCCTGCGGGAGGCATTCGAATTCGGCGTCGAGGATGCTCACGTGGGTCTCGTCCACCATCTCGCCCTCGAGGGTGTTGCAGAGGCGTTCCTTGCGCATCACCTGGATGTCGGAAGGCTTGATGAGCAGGCCGACGGTGCTGCCGGGTTCGAAGCCGTTATAGTCCTGGACCATAAGCTCATAGCCCTTGTCCGTGTCCACGTACATCTCGTAATGCACGCCCTTGAAGATGCAGGACTTCACGGTGCCGGTGAACTGCGCGCCGTCGAGGCGGGACATTATATATACGTCCTCCGGACGGATGACCACGTCCACGGGGTTGTTCTCGCCGAAGCCTTCGTCCACGCAGTCGAACTCGTGTCCCATGAACTCGACCCTGCGGTCGCGGATCATGGTGCCGTTCAGGATGGTGGATTCGCCGATGAAGTCGGCCACGAAGGAGTTGCAGGGCTCGTTGTAGATGTCCGTGGGGGTGCCGATCTGCTGGATGCGGCCTTCATTGAGCACCACGATGGTGTCCGAGAGCGTAAGGGCCTCCTCCTGGTCGTGGGTCACATAGATGAAGGTGATGCCCATCTTCTGGTGGAGTTCCTTGAGCTCTATCTGCATGTCCTTGCGCATCTTGAGGTCGAGCGCAGCGAGAGGCTCGTCCAGGAGGAGCACCTTGGGCATGTTGACGAGGGCGCGGGCGATGGCGACGCGCTGCTGCTGTCCGCCGGAAAGGGAATCCACGGAGCGGTCCTCGTAGTCGGACATGCTCACCATCTTGAGCATCTTCTTAACGCGGGTGTCTATCTCGTCCTGGGGCACGCCCTTGAGCTTGAGGCCGAAGGCGATGTTGTCATAGACGTCGAGATGCGGGAAGAGCGCGTAACGCTGGAATACGGTGTTCAGCGGACGCTTGTACGGAGGGATGGACGAGATGTCCTTGCCCTCGAGGAGGATCTGGCCCTCGTCAGGGGCGATGAAGCCCGCGATCTGGCGGAGGAGGGTGGTCTTTCCGCAGCCGGAAGGACCCAGGAGGGTGATGAACTCGCCCTTGCGGACATAAAGGTTGATGTCCTCAAGCACCTTCTTGTCGCCGAACGACTTGCTGAGGTGCTTGATGTCGATGATGATATCCTTCGGCATCGCCTAGAGCTTGAAGAGGTAGAGGTTGACCTTGATACCGACCGATGCAAGCATCTGCGCCATGGCGCTGTCGTAACCGACGTTAGCGTGCAGGCGGATGGCCTGACTGTTGCGGAGCGGATAGAAATGGCATGCGAGACCGCCGTTGTACCAGCTCTCGGTGTCGGCTACAGACTTGCTGATGTAATAGTTGCCCTTGAGGCCTATGTCGAACTTCTCGGACGGCGCCCAGGTCACTCCGAGACGGACGGTGTGGCCTCCGAGGAGGAGGTACTCGCCCATTCCGACGGAATTGTACCAGTCGGCCTCGATGGTCCAGTCGCCGAGTTCGAGGCTCTGGCCGAGTGCGGCGAGATAGTCGAACCTGCCGGGCTCACGCTCCAGCGTGCTGAAACTCCAGGCGGTGCTGAGGGGACCGTAGCTTCCGCGCCACTGTGCGGAATATGCGAACAGCTTGCTCTTGAAGAAGTACTCGCCGTAAGGGGAGGTGGCAGCCTGCACGAAGAAGGAAGTGTTGCCGGAATTGGTGGTGTAGCCGAGCTTTGCGCCCCACTGGTATGCTGGAAGGGTGTTCCAGAGCTCGGATGCGAGGATGTCGTCCACATCCACGTCCCACTCGTCGAATTCGATGCCGCCGGTGAGGAGCATATCCTTTCCGACCACGAGGTCGAAGTTGCCGAAAGTGAAGTCCACGTAGCAGTAGTCCAGCCAGTTGTTGGTATTGGACATGAAGGTGGAGCTATACAGGTCGCCGGGCTCGGTGCTGAGCCAGTGGTTGCTTACGAGATAGGAGAAATTGTCGGAGAGTGCGCCCTCCAGAAGCGTGTAGATTGAAGAACTGCCGAATGAGAATCCGCTCGATCCGTCGCCGCCGCTTCCGATGGAAGTATACGGGTTGAAGTCAAAACGCGGGATAACCTGGAACTCGGCTTTACCGAGATTGTCAGCCTCTTGTGCGTGCACAAGCAAGCAGAGCAGCATCGCTGCAATCGATAAAAATATTTTCTTCATCTCTGCCCATAAATTAGGGTTTAGTTATACATACGGCGCAAAGATAAACAAAAATTGAATTAAATTTGTGGAAATGTACGATTTCGACAAGATAACCGGACGTCACGGAACGGGTTGCGTGAAATATGACGGGCTGGAAGGCCAGTTCGGCCATGCCGACCTGCTTCCGCTCTGGGTTGCCGACATGGATTTCGAGACGGGCGATTTCATCGTGGACGCCCTCCGGGAACGCATCGCGCACCCGGTTTTCGGCTATCCCGAAGTCGGGCCGGAGTATTTCCGGACCATAGCCGGCTGGGTGGAAAAACTCCACGGCTGGAAGGTGGACCCGGAGCATTTCCGCTTCATTCCCGGCATAGTGAGGGGCTTCGCGCTGCTCGAGCATTTCCTGCTCGGGAAGGGCGACAAGGTGGTCATACAGCCGCCGGTCTATCATCCGTTCAGGATCACGGCGCAGGAGCAGGGCTTCGGGGTCGTGGAGAATCCGCTCGTGCCCATATACGGCGACGACGGCTTCCTGGAGACCTACAAGATGGACCTGGGAGGCCTGGAGCGCATCTGCGGCGACCCTGCCGTGAAGATGCTCGTGCTCAGCAACCCGCACAACCCCTGCGGAGTCGCCTGGGATGCCGGCACGCTCGCAGCGGTGGCGGACATCGCGGTCGCGAACGGGGTCACGGTAATCTCCGACGAGATCCACTGCGAGATGATGCTCGGAGGCGCAAGGCACGTGCCGTTCGCATCCGTCAGCGGCAATGCGGCGAAGTGCTCGGTGACGTTCATGGCGCCCACCAAGACTTTCAACATAGCCGGAATCGTTTCGTCATACGCGATAATCGAGGATCCCGAGCTCCGGGACAGGATATTCGGCTGGCTGGACGCTACCGAGATCTCGTATCCGGGCATTTTCAGCATCACGGCGACGATGGCCGCCTACACCAAGGGAGCCCGCTGGCGCGAAGAGATGCTGGAATACGTGCAGGCGAACGTGGACTTCGTGGACGGATGGCTGCGGGAGAACCTGCCGGAAATCCGCGCCGTGCGGCCGCAGGCATCGTTCCTCATCTGGCTGGACTGCCGCAGGCTCGGCCTCCCGCAGGAGGAACTGAACGACCTTTTCGTGAACAAGGCCCGCCTCGCCCTCAACGACGGGACCATGTTCGGAACCGGAGGGGAAGGATTCATGAGACTTAACGCCGGATGCCCGCGCAGCGTGCTCGCGGAAGCGCTCCGGTCACTGGAAAAAGCATTGAAGCAATGAAGAAGATACTGGCAGTTGCGGCACTCCTGCTGACGTGCCTCGGACTTTTCGCAGGCAACAACAAGGTGGCCGGCGGATACCACTCAAGCATCCTGGACAAGGATTTCTACGTGTTCTACAAGGGCAACCGGGCGATGATCTATGTCGCCGGGGCCAAGTCCGTGGACCGCATCCAGTTCGTGCTGAAGCGCACGGACATACGCGAGTTCAACGAGGCCCTGACCAAGGCGGAAAAGATCTATGCGATCTACCACGAAGACCC
>CADAFW010000053.1:0-9503 GCA_902787295.1 uncultured Bacteroidia bacterium | reverse complement strand
CTGGTGGACGTGGCATTCCCGCAGATCACTGTCCGCTGGAGGGACCTTAGATGGCATGCTGTGAGGAAGCACTGCCTCGTACCTTATTGCTCCCGCACCCCCGACGGCCAGCCGGTGCTGCTGTTCGGCAACACCCTGCGCTCGGGCAAGCTCACCAAAAGCTATACGCTTGTCTTCGCCAACATCGAGGAGATGGAGGAATTCAAGCGGCTCCTGGACAAGATCAAGTTCTAGTATTTCCTTTCGAAATGCTGCCAGTCCTTGCCGGACTGCCACGCTCCGCCCCAGGAGAATCCACGGGCGCGGAACAGTTTGTAACACAGGTCGTTCCGGCTGATCATATGCGGCAGGGCGGCGCTCCTGTCTGCATAGGCCGCACCCTCCGCGGGCAGCACCTTGTCCCCCTTGACATAAGGGTTTTCGAGCGGATTGACGTCCACCGCCATGCCCACTGCGTGCGCTGAAAGCCGGGACTGCCCGGTAGCTTCCCGGAAATTGAAGCAGGAGCTGTTGTCGGCGGCCATGCTCTTCTCGTCCGAGCCGTCGAAATCGTCTATGAGCCGTATGCTGCGGATCTGGTAGAGGCTGTCGTAGAGTTCCTTGAAGATGGCCACCAGGTCGTCCGCTATGATGCGGTTGCACACCATCTCGCCGGTATGGACTTCCCCGTCGAAACCGTGGTAGGAAAGCCTGAGGTAGCGCAGGTCGGAAAGGCTCACCGGACAGCCCTCGGGATAGGATTTCCCCCTCATCCGCTCCAGCACGGAGGCGGGTATCTCCGAAGATGAGAATTCCACTGCCGGGGCCGCTGCGGCCGGCTTTTCCGGAGCCTTGAAGAAGCCCTCGGGCAGCTTTACGTCCACCAGGCAGGCCTCCTCGCGCATAGCCCTCGGGTTGGTGCCTTCGATGCCCTGCGGCACGGTGGCGCCGATGGAGGCGAAGAGCTTCTCCCAATATGCCGGCATGGTGCCGTCGGGGGCGAGGAAATTCATCGGGGCGGAGTGGAAAACCGGTCTGCCGGATGCATCCAGACAGGAGTTATAGACCAGTTCGGTGCAGTATGACTTGCCGTTGCCCGGGAGGAAATTGACGTCGTATCCTTCGCCGACGAATGACCTGGCCCTGGCGATGAAATCCCGCATGCGCCTTGCCGGAAGCGGCTTCGAGCGGCCGTCCGTGATCCTTTTCACCTCGAGAATGGGCAGGGAGCCGGACGAGAGGGTGAAATCGCAGAGGAAAGTGTCCAGGGGGTAGCGCGCCACTCCCCTCTTGATGGTCGCATCGATGATCCAGACGCTGTCCTTCTCCACTTCCAGAATGGCGGTATGTATCCAGTTGACGGTGGAATCCGTTCCGGTGGCGGCGCCTATGCCGTCCGACATCGAGCCGGTCCGGTAGCCCGGTTCCAGGCCGACGAACAGCAGGTCACCGTTGCGTATGCCCTCCTTGCAGGTGCAGGAAGCGGCGAGCAGGCAGAGGGAAGAAATCAAGAAAAACTTTCCTTTCATACCGCAAACATACGGAGAAATCCACGAAAATTTGTTAAGTTTGAAAGTCCATGAGGAAATTCATCCTGATACTCGCCATCCTCTGCCAGGTGCTCCCTGCAGCGGCCGCCTACCACGGAATCACCGTGGCTAACGGCTCCATCGGCATCATGCCGTGGAACGAGCCGCTCAAGGTCAGCCAGGTGCTCCTCAACAACGTCTACGACTCCGCCGGCAAGGACGGGGTGAGCCGGATGGTGCGCGGCATAAACCCGTTCACCCCGGTGCTCGAGATAGACGGCAGCGCCCCCCGCACCACAGGGTTCGTCCAGGACATAGACATGCGCAGGGCGGTGCTCAGTTCTTCTTTCCAGGTCCCCGGAAAAGCGCGCGTCAGGTATGACGTCAGGGCGCTCCGGCACCTGGCGTTCACCGGGATGATGGACATCCTCATCATTGCCGACGCCGACATCGACGTAAGGCTTTCGCTGAACCCGATGGACGTTCCCGGAGAGTACGCATCCTCCGCTACCGCAGTGATAGACAGGAACATAGAGCGGACGAAAGTCAAGTTCCTCCGCTGCAGCGCCCTCACCGCCCACCGCGGGGTCAAGGTATGCGCCACGGCGGCGTTCGTACCTGCGGAAGGGGAAGTTTCCGGTGACCTGACCAGCGTCAGCGTAAGGCTCAGGAAGGGCCAGGTGTTCCGCACCGCCCTCGTGGGTTCGATATGCAGCAGCGCGGACTTCTCCGACCCGGAGAACGAGTCCGAACGCGAGGTCATAATGGTATGCCACACCGGCCCCGACGCCGCCGTCAAGGCGCACGAAAGGCTCTGGGAGGAACTCTGGAAGGGCGACATCATCATAGAAGGCGACGACGAGGCCCAGAGGGCGGTCACGATGGCCCTGTACCATCTTTACTCATTCTGCCGCGAAGGCAGCCGGCAGAGCATCCCGCCGTTCGGGCTTTCGCACCAGGGCTATAACGGACATATCTTCTGGGACACCGAAATGTGGA
The DNA here is from genome assembly GCA_902787295.1 of uncultured Bacteroidia bacterium. Taxonomy (GTDB): domain Bacteria; phylum Bacteroidota; class Bacteroidia; order Bacteroidales; family UBA932; genus Cryptobacteroides. The sequence continues at coordinate 6,996 of CADAFW010000053.1, read as the reverse complement.
TGTATCCGCCCATGCTCTTCCTCAACGGGGGCATAGCCGAATCCATGATGGACTACCGCATCGACCGCCTGCCGGCAGCGCGCAGGAAGGCTATGGCATACGGCTGGAAGGGCGCCATGTTCCCCTGGGAAAGCGACGCCAGCGGCGACGAGGCCTGCCCTCCGTTTGCGCTTACAGGCATCCTGGAGCAGCACATCACCGCCGACATAGCCATCGCGGCCTGGAACTACTACCGCATGACCGGCGACAAAGGCTGGCTGCGCGAGGAAGGCTGGGCGCTCATCAGGGAAGCCGCCGAATTCTGCGCGGACAGGGCAGAGAGGAACGACGACGGCTCCTGGTCCATCCGGGACGTCGTGGGAGCGGACGAATATGCCTCCGGAGTGGACGACAATGCATTCACCAACGGCTCTGCCATCTGCGCGCTCAGGGCGGCGGTAAAGGCGGCGGCGGTGCTAGACCTCGAGGCCCCGGAAAGATGGAGCGAAGTCGCCGGCGGCCTCAGGATACTCAAGGCGCCGGACGGCACCACGCTGGAATATGAGGGCTACTACGGCAGACGCGTGAAGCAGGCCGACGTAAACCTCCTCGCCTATCCCCTGGCCCTCGTGCAGGGGGATGAAGCGGTACGCCGCGACCTCGAGTATTACGAACCGCGCCTGGACCCCACCGGCCCGGCCATGTCCTATGCCATCCTCGCACTTCAGCACGCCCGGCTCGGGAACGGGGACAAGGCCTACGCGCTGTTCAACAAGAGCTACAAGAGCCATCTCCGCCCGCCTTTCGGGGTGCTTGCGGAGACTTCCGTCGGCAAGGCCTGCTATTTCGCCACCGGTGCCGGCGGACTGCTGCAGGCCGTCATCAACGGCTTCTGCGGCCTGGAACTGACCGACGAGGGGGTGGTGCAGCTGCCCTCCGCGCTACCTCCCCACTGGAAGAGCGTCACCGTGACGGGCGTCGGACCTGAAAGAAAGACATACAGAAAAGTACAATAAACCTTTAAAACTACAGAACAATGACAGCAATCATCATCATCGTCGTACTCGCACTCCTCGTACTGTGGGTCATCGGCGTCCAGAGGAAACTCGTGGAGCAGGAAGAATTCGTCAAGAACGCAATGAGCCAGATCGGCGTGCAGCAGAACAGCCGCTGGGATGCGCTCACCGCGCTCGTGGAACTCGTCAAGGGATACAACGAGCACGAGTACAACACCCTCAAGGATGTCATCGCGATGAGGAAGCCCATCACCGGCAGCAGCACCGCGGCCGACGTGGAGGCTCAGGAAGCCAAGCTCGGCGAGGCCCTCAAGCAGATCAACCTGGTCGTGGAGCGCTATCCCGAACTCAAGGCCAACGAGATGTTCAACAAGACGATGGACTCCGTCAATGTCTATGAGAACCAGGTGCGCACCGCCCGCATGGTCTACAACGACAGCGTGACGAAGTACAACAAGGTCATACGCCAGATCCCGGAGAACATCGTGGCAGCCCTCTTCCACTTCACCGCGAAGGATTACCTCACCGTGGAGGACAAGAAGACCGAAATGCCTTCAATGAAGGTCTGATGAGAAGGCTTGCACTGAGCCTGATCTCACTGCTCGCCGTCTTGCCTCTCTCGGCCTATGAGCCGGAGATCAGGGACATAGACATCCGGCTGGACCTGCAGCCGGACGGAACTGCGCTGGTCACGGAGACCTGGGACGTCACCGTCGCCTCGGGCACCGAGTGGTATCTCGTCAGGAACAACCTCGGCGACATCCGGATCGGCGACCTCAGCGTGAGCGACGAAAGCGGACGCAGATACACCACCCTCGGCCGCTGGGACATCCACGCCGGACTGGAGGACAAAGCCGGGAAGTGCGGCCTCAACCCTACTTCCACCGGATGCGAAATCTGCTGGGGCGTAGGTAGTTACGGTCCCCACACCTTCACCGTGTCGTATTCCATGAGCAACGCGGTCAAGTCGCTTGACGACTATGACGCGCTGCATCTCCAGCTGGTCTCCCCCGGCCTCTCGGCAAGACCGGAGCACGTGAAGGTGACCATAGGCTCGGAGAAGGCCTGGATAGACACCACCAACACCCGCGTCTGGGGTTACGGATTCTATGGGAACGTCGAATTCATCAGCGGGAAGGTTATCTATGAATCCGACCGCAAGTTCGAGCGCAACAGTTCGGTCATCGCCCTCCTCCGCTTCGACAAGGGGGTCTTCTCCCCCACCAGCCGCAGGGACGGGGATTTCCAGTCCGTGCTGGACGAGGCCATGGAAGGCAGCAGCTACAGCGATTCGGATGACGACGAGCCCTGGTGGATGAACCTGGGCAGCATCCTGTTCGGACTCATCTTCTTCTGGGGATTCTTCATCCTTCCGATTCGCTCGGCGATGACGGCCAGCGGAATCAGGCACGGCAAGGACAGATGGAGGATGAAGAGGCTCTTCGGCCGCACCAGATTCAACGACCTCAACTGGAACCGCGACATCCCCTTCGGCGGCAACATCTTCGAGACCTTCTTCGTCGCCAGCCACATGAAGGGCTATGACGACGGGCAGAACAGTTTCATCTCCGCATTCATGCTCCGCATGGTGCAGCACGGCGTGCTCACGATGTCGCTGGACGGCAACAACAAGACCGAGTGCATAGTGAACGAGAACGCCGACCGCAGCTGGATGAGCGCGGAGGAAGAAGAGTTCTACCACTGCCTCCTGGCTGCCTGCGGAGACGACAAGATACTGCAGGTCAAGGAGTTCAAGAGATGGGGCAACTCCAACAGGAGCAAACTTACCGGCCTCGTGAACATGGTGAAGAAGAAATCCCGCGAGGACCTCTATGCCGACGGCTATGCCAAAGCCTCCAACAGCTTCGAAACCCCGGCCTTCACCGACCAGGGCAAGCAGAAGGCCTGCGAGGCGATGGGATTCAAGAAGTACCTCGAGGACTTCACCATCATCAACCAGCGCCAGAGCGTGGAGGTGGCCCTGTGGCAGGACTACCTGGTGGTCGCCAGCCTCTTCGGGATAGCCGACAAGGTGGCCAAGGAACTCAAGGAGATCAACCCCACCATCTTCGCCGAAACCCTCGGCAACTACGGAGGCCGCACCTTCGACCTCGGGGACATCATCATATTCAACGACACCTTCGCACGCAGCTTCAACACCGCGGCGGCACCGCCCCGACCTACGTTTTCGGGCGGCAGCCACGGCAGTTTCGGCGGATTCGGCGGCGGCACCTCCTTCGGGGGCGGCGGCGGATTCTCCGGTGGCGGCTTCGGAGGCGGAAGCAGGTAAAAATGAGAAAAACGATCATCACGGCGGCGGCCGCGATCCTTCTGCTCGGCGCACTTCCGGTGCGGGCGGACGAGGGAATGTGGCTGCCCTGCCTCATATCCCAGAGGATAGAGGACATGCAGGCTAAGGGCTTCAAGCTCGATGCCGAAGACATCTATAGCATCAACAAGGCCTCCCTGAAGGACGCAGTCGTACTCTTCGGAAGCGGATGCACCGGGGAGGTGGTATCGCCCGACGGACTGATATTCACCAACCACCACTGCGGCTACAGCTTCATCCAGCGCCACAGTTCCGTGGAGCACGACTACCTCAAGGACGGCTTCTGGGCGATGGACAGGAGCGAGGAACTCCCCAACCCCGGCCTCAGCGTCAGTTTCCTGGAGAGGATGGAGGACGTCACGGACATAGTCCTGAAGGGCGGTGACGTAAGAGCCAACTGCAGGGCCCTGGAAAAGGAAGCCGCCAAGGACGGCGCCGGCCTGAGGGCGAGGGTCGAACCCCTGTACCACGCGAACCGCTACTACCTCTTCGTCTACAGGGAGTACCGGGACATCCGCCTCGTGGGCGCGCCGCCGAGCTCCATAGGCAAGTTCGGGGGCGACACCGACAACTGGATGTGGCCGCGCCACACCGGCGACTTCGCCATCTTCAGGATCTACGCCGACAAGGACGGCAATCCCGCGGAGTACAGCGCGGACAATGTGCCGTACACGCCCAAGAACTATCTGAAAATCAACCGAAAGGGCGTCCAGCCGGGAGATTTCACGATGGTCTTCGGCTTCCCCGGAAGGACCAATGAATATGCGCATTCAGCCGAGGTGGGCTATACCCAGGACATCTCCGACCCGATGAAGATAGACATCCGGACCCAGCGCCTCGCCATCCAGAAGAAATACATGGCGCAGGAGCAGAAGATCCGCATCCAGTATTCCGCCAAGAGCGCCACGATAGCCAACGGCTGGAAGAAGTGGCAGGGCGAGGTCGGAGGGCTCCGCCGCAACGGCATACTCGAGCGGAAGAAGGCCTTCGAAACCGGCTTCGAGAAATGGGCAAAAGGAACTGCCTATGAAGGACTTACGGACAGGATAGCCGCAGCTTACGACGCGCTGGTCCCGGCCAGGTTCACCCGCGAACTCTACCAGGAGACCGCGGCTGCATTCGAGCTCGGGAACTTCGCGGGCAACGTCTTCAACGCCCTGAAGAAGGACGGGACGGTGAACGGCGACGGCTTCTTCAAGAACTGGTACGAGCCCGTGGACAGGGAGTGCTTCATAGTGGAGATGACCGAATTCGGCAAACGCATCCCGGAAGGCAGGGCGCCGGCCTACTACACCGCGCAGATGAAGAAATACGGCAGCGCGGAAGCCTGGGCGGACGCATTGTTCAAGAAGACGCTCTTCACCAGCAACGAGAAGGTCAACGCGCTGACGGCCAAGGACACCGCCAGGGTGAAGAAGGATCCGGTCTATGTCTTCGCCAGCGAATTCAGCACCTGGGCCGCGGAGATCACTCCTGAGTACGCTAAGCGCAACGCAGCCCTCGCCCCGCTGATGAAGGAGTATATGAAGGCGCAGATGGAATATCAGCCGGAGAAGGATTTCTATCCCGATGCAAACCTGACGCTGAGGGTCGCGTACGGCAAGGTACAGGGCTACCGTCCGTCGGACGCAATAGACTACTACCCCGTCTCCACCCTGAAGGGAATCATCGAGAAGGACAATCCGGAGATCTTCGACTACAACATCCCCCAGCTGCTGAGGGACATCTATGCCGAGGGCGGGCACGACGGCCAGCCGGTATGCTTCCTGGCCACCAACCACACCACCGGAGGCAACTCCGGCAGCCCGGTGCTGGACGCAGGGGGCAATCTGGTCGGCATCAACTTCGACCGCGTCTGGGAAGGCACGATGAGCGACCTGGCCTTCGACCCGTCGTTCTGCCGCAACATCTCGCTGGACGTGCGCTACCTGCTATTCGTGATAGAGAATATAGGGAAAGCCACCCGCCTGATAGACGAGATGACTTTCGTGGAATAGCTCAGAAACCGTATTTCTCTACGAGCCGGCGTGAAACCTCAACGGGATCGCCGGCTTCTTTGTATTGCAGCGGGGTGGCCTTGACGTCCACGAAACGCAGTTCCATCTCGCGGCACCTGGCGTCCACTACTGTCTGGTCCAGTTCCCTGCCTTCCGCAATGCAGTCCAGCAGCACGTCGCAGAACATCAGCCAGCGCGGCTCGTAGTAATTGCTGACGAGTCCGGACCACTGACGGTTGGCATAGTCGGTCAGGCTGAAGGAGTCGCCCCAGACGGTCAGGATCATGCGGGCGTTATGCTCGTAGTAGTCCTTCTCCTCGGGCGTGTCTCCCCAGCTGCGGGCAGCCTCGATCCAATTCCGGAGGCAGAATTCAGGCATGCAGGCAAGCAGTTCGTCGGTGTCTTCGAGGACTTCGCGCATCTGCTCTTTCACGGCCCTGACCGCATCTGCGTCGCGGCGGGCGAAAGCGGCTTCCAGGGAATCTTTGTAAATGTCAAACTGGTCTCCCAGCGCCTGACGGCCGAGGTTCACGAGGTCGTATTTCCAAGCCTCGGTGGAAGACGGTACTTCGAGCATTTCGCGCCATATGCGCATCGTCGGGGTAACTCCCTTTATATCAGGATATTTCACCGTCCAGCGCCACCATCCGCCGAGTTTGGGATGGCCGTTGGCGGACACTCCGCTGCCGGTGTACTGCGGCGCCACATCGTCTATGATCTCCTTCCACAGACGGAGGTTGAGCGTATCGCTGAAGCCGGCGTGGGTATCGGCGAAAGAATCGATCCAGGCATCCACGTCCGGGCAGGGATCCCAGGTCCGGTTGACGAAGAACGCGTGATAGTAGGGATTGGTGCCGAAGCCTTCCAGCGTCGACCCGACGCCCACGAGGTTGGGACCGCCCTGCTCGCGGCAACGGTCGAGGTTGTCGGAGAGATTGCGCACGCGGCCGTTCAGAAGGGTGTTGCCTCCGAAGTTGAGCAGCGTGCAGGCGATGTAGTCGTGGCCGTAGAAATTGTTGGTGAGCTCCCAGCCCTGCACCCAGTCCACGTGGTAGTCCAGCAGGATCATCTTCCCCCTGGGCACGCTTCCGAGGAAGGCCTCCATGCGCTCATCGGTCCAATGGACGCGGTCGTTGATGAGGAACCAGCCCATCTGGAGCCAGATGGCGTCGGGGTCGGCCGCCTCGAGCGACTTCTGGAAATCGCGGCCCATGCCGGCGAGCACCGCGGCATCCCAGGTAGGAGGGTCCATCTCGTTGAACGGGTCCAGGCCGTAGATATGGTCGGTGCCGAATTCTTCGGTCTGCTGCTTTATGTACTCCTTCTGGATTTCCTCGAACAGAGGGTCGGCGGGATCGAGGAACCAGGGATGGTACTGCTCCGCGAAGCCGCCCCACATCCTGCAGCGGCTTATCCTGGCGTCCGGCCTGAGTTCCGCCAGCCTGCCGGGCACGTGGCCTCCGAAGGCCTGCAGGACGGGCTTCATCGCGAATTCACGCTCGCGGGCGAGTATCTTCTTCTGGAGTTCGGCCTGCCTGTCTATCCATTTCTGCGGCAGCGGGCCGTTGAACGAATCCAGGTTGCACATCCGGTGCCAGGGCAGGTAAGCCGGGCCGGGGAAATAGGCGCGGATCTCGTCGTCGGTGAGGCCGAACTTGCGCCATACCTTCTGCCA
>CADAFW010000052.1 GCA_902787295.1 uncultured Bacteroidia bacterium | reverse complement strand
TTGTGGTCCCTGCAGGGCATGATCCTGCGACTCCCTGATTATGAGTCAGGTGCTCTAACCAACTGAGCTAAGGGACCGGTCAGTTGCAGGGCCTCAAAAATGAGGCCACGGCAACGTCAAGGTTTACGTCAGTCCTTCAGGAGGTGCGTCAGACCTTGATCTCGACCTCAACTCCGGAGGGGAGCTCGAGCTTCATGAGGGCGTCCACGGTCTTGGCGTTGGATTCCTCGATGTCGAGCAGCCTGCGGTAAGAATCGAGCTCGAACTGCTCGCGGGCCTTCTTGTTGACGAAGGTGGAGCGGTTGACGGTGAAGATCTTCTTGTTGGTCGGAAGGGGAATGGGTCCATTCACCTTTGCGCCGGTGGCCTTCACGGTGTCGACGATCTTCGCTGCTGACTTGTCAACGAGCATGTGATCGAAGGACTTGAGTTTAATACGGATTCTTTGACTCATATCAATTCTTTGTTTTTAATCATTAATCTTATTCGTCGTCAGGTAGCCTGTAGCCGCTCTTCTCGATGATGTCCTTTGCCATTGCTGGAGGAACTTCCGCATAGTGGTGGAAGCTCATCGTGCTGGTAGCACGGCCGGAGGACAGGGTGCGGAGTACGGTGACGTATCCGAACTGCTCGGAAAGAGGGACGTATGCCTTGATGATGCGGGCCCCGTTGGCGGTGGACTCCATCGCGTTGATCTGGCCGCGGCGGCGGTTGAGGTCGCCCACGATGTCTCCCATCCTGTCTTCCGGAGTCACCACCTCGAGGTCCATGATGGGCTCGAGGAGCACCGGCTTGCACTTGCGGAGCGCGTGGCGGTATGCCATCTGCGCAGCAAGTTCGAATGAGAGCTGGTCAGAATCCACGGGATGGAATGAACCGTCGATGAGGGTCACCTTGAGCGACTGCACCTCGTAGCCCGCGAGGACTCCGTTTGCCATCGCCTTGGTGAAGCCTTTCTCCACGCACGGGATGAATTCCTTGGGGATGTTTCCGCCCTTTACGACGCTCTCGAACTGGAGCCCGGTCACACCCTCGTCGGCAGGACCGATCTCTACGAGAATGTCCGCGAACTTGCCGCGGCCGCCGGTCTGCTTCTTGAAGATCTCGTGGTGCTGCACGCTTGCGGTGACAGCTTCCTTGTAGTTGACCTGGGGCGCTCCCTGATTGATCTCGAGCCCGAATTCGCGGCGGAGACGGTCCACGATGATGTCGAGGTGGAGTTCGCCCATTCCGCTGATGACGGTCTGGCCGGTCTCTTCGTCCGACTTCACGGTGAAGGTCGGGTCCTCCTCGGCGAGCTTGCCGAGTGCGATTCCGAGTTTGTCGAGGTCCTGCTGGGTCTTCGGCTCGATGGCGAGACCGATGACCGGATCAGGGAATTCCATTGATTCGAGTGCGTAGAGCTTGTCCTCGGCACAGATGGTGTCACCGGTGCGGAGGTCCTTGAAGCCGACCGCTGCGCAGATGTCTCCGGCCTCCACGAAATCGATGGGATTCTGGTGGTTGGAGTGCATCTGGTAGAGGCGGGCTACACGCTCTTTCTTTCCAGTACGGGAGTTGATGACGTATGAACCGGCATCAAGGTGTCCTGAATAGGCCCTTACGTATGCAAGACGGCCGACGAACGGGTCGGTGGCAATCTTGAAGACGAGACCGCAGAACGGCTCGCTTGCGGAAGGCTGGAGGTCCATCTCCTGGTTGTTCTTGAGGTTGGTCGCCTTGGTGGCGCCGATGTCAAGAGGTGAAGGGAGATAGCGCATGACGCAGTCGAGAAGGAACTGGACGCCCTTGTTCTTGAAGGAGGAACCGCAGCACGCCGGGACGACCTGCATTGCGATCGTGCCCTTGCGGATTGCCGCGATGACCTCTTCCTCGGTAATGGAATCCTGATTCTCGAGATACTTCTCCATGAGGACGTCGTCGCACTCGGCCGCTGCTTCAAGGAGCTTGTCCTTGTAGATTGCAACCTGGTCCGTCATGTCCTCGGGGATGTCGCCATACTCGTAGTCCACGAGCTCTTCCTTGCCGTTGTAGTAGATAGCCTTCATGGACAGGAGGTCCACGATGCCCTGGAAGTTCTCTTCAGAACCGATGGGGAGGCATACCGGAACGGCATTGGCACCGAGCTTGGTCCTGATCTCCTCGACACAGGCGAGGAAATCGGCACCAACGCGGTCCATCTTGTTTACGTAAGCGATCTTGGGCACACGGTACTTGTCCGCCTGGCGCCAAACAGTCTCGGACTGGGGCTGGACGCGGCCTACCGCGCAGAATGTCGCGATGGTACCGTCCAGGACGCGCAGGGAACGCTCGACCTCCACGGTGAAGTCGACGTGGCCGGGAGTATCGATCAGGTTGATCTGATACGTCTCGCCGTTATAGTGCCAGAATGCGGTGGTGGCGGCGGAAGTGATGGTGATGCCTCGCTCCTGCTCCTGCACCATCCAGTCCATGGTGGCTGCCCCTTCGTGCACCTCTCCGATCTTGTGGGTCTTCCCGGTGTAGAAGAGGATACGCTCAGACGTGGTGGTCTTGCCGGCATCGATGTGGGCCATGATGCCGATGTTCCTCGTGTACTTTAGATCTCTTTTAGCCATCTGACTTGTGACTAATTAAAAACGGAAGTGAGCGAAGGCCTTGTTGGCCTCGGCCATCCTGTGCATGTCTTCCTTGCGCTTGAATGCACCACCTTCGTTGTTGTATGCTGCGATGATCTCAGCACAGAGCTTCTCGGCCATGGAGTGGCCGGAACGTTTGCGTGCGAAAATGATGAGGTTCTTCATGGAGACAGAAACCTTCTTCTCCGGACGCAACTCTGTCGGGACCTGGAAGTTTGCACCACCGATACGGCGTGACTTGACCTCGACCTGAGGGGTCACGTTCTCGAGTGCCTTCTTCCAAATATCGAGAGGAGCCTTGTCAGAATCCTTCATCTTCTCGCCTACCAAGTCAATGGCATCGTAAAAAATAGAATACGCGATACTCTTCTTTCCCTGCAACATGAGGTTGTTCACGAAACGGGTAACCGATGTGTCGTGAAATTTGGGATCAGGAAGTAGAATCCTCTTCTTAGGCTTTGCTTTTCTCATTGTTTGAAAAAATTAAGTGATTAAACCATCCTTCAGGCAATTACTTCGGCCTCTTGGCACCGTAGAGGGAACGTGACTGGGTACGTCCTTCCACGCCAGCGGTATCCAAAGCTCCTCTCAGGATGTGGTAACGTACACCCGGAAGGTCCTTCACACGACCGCCACGTACGAGCACGATGGAGTGCTCCTGGAGGTTGTGACCTTCGCCGGGGATGTAAGCATTGACCTCTTTGGCATTGCTAAGGCGCACACGTGCAACCTTACGCATAGCGGAGTTAGGCTTCTTGGGGGTAGTGGTGTACACCCTGAGGCAAACGCCGCGCTTCTGAGGGCAAGAATCCAACGCACGAGACTGAGATTTTACCTCAGTGACCTCGCGTCCTTTGCGAACCAATTGTTGAATTGTTGGCATAAATGGTTGATAATAAATGTATTAAATAAATTTCCCCATTATTGGGGGCTGCAAATATAGTCAAAAATGCGGAATTAACAAAGTTATCAACAGGTTACGCACATAAAATCGCGTCCCGGTGAAGCACAATAAAGGCCGGCCAGGGAAGGCCGACCTTTATATTTATGCGGGTTGCCTGCCGATTACTGGACGTTGGCGAACTCGATGTCGGTGGCTGCGCGGGTAGCGAGGGCGCTGACCTTCTCGCCTGCGGCCTTGATGAGGGCCTTGGCGTTGGCGATGTCACCCTTGCGTGCGGCGATGATGGCCTTGAGGTAGTCGGTGAGACCGTCCTTGCCGGTGAGCACCTTGGAGGCGGCGCCGAGGTCGCCGTTGAGGATGTTGGCGAGGGCCTCGTTGACGGAGCCGGTGCCTGCGAGCTTCTTGACTGCTGCTGCGTAGTCACCCTTTGCGATGTCGATGGCACCGAGGTTGGCCTTTGCCTCAGGGGTTCCGGCCTGGGTGAAGTAGACGGATGCGGCGTCGAAGTTCTTCTTGAGGAGGGCTGCAACACCCCTGAGGTTCAGGGTAGCGGCATCCTTCTGGTCGGCAAGCTTGTCGAGATAGTGCTCTGCGACTGAAGGCTCACCCTTGGAGAGATAGGTGGCTGCGAGGTTGTAGAGAGCCTTCTGGCTTCCGAACTTCTGCTCTGCGATGTTGTAGAGGACGGCCTTGCGCTGGGTGTCTTCGGTGTTGGCTGCGACCTTGAGGAGAGCGGTCTCGTCGAGGGTGTTGACTGCCTTGTCGGCAAGTTCTGCAAGCTCCTCGTCGGTGAAGTTCTTGTAGTCGTAGTTGGTCACGAAGCGTGCACGGCGGAGCTCAGGGAAGACCTTGTCGGCAAGCTCGGTGTAGACCTGGGACATGTTCCTGATCTCGCTCTCGCGGACTGCAGGGTCGCTGTACATGTTGAGGACGCGGAGGATGAGCTCCTTATCCTTGATGTTGGACTCGGAGACGGCGGTCTGGAAGCCTTCCCAGTCCTGACCGATGCTCTTCACCTGGACGTCGTCGGCCTTCTTGTCGTTGAGCTTGTTCCAAGCCTTCTCGGCGGTGCCGGCGCGCTTGTCGGAAAGCTCTGCGTTGAGCTTCTGTCCACCCTCGGGTGAAGCGTAGGCGATGATCTGGGTTCCGGTGACATTGGTGCGGGCGTCGTTCTCGATGGCCTCGAGTGCAGCCTGGAGTTCCTTGATGGACTGGTTGCGGAGCTCGCTCTTCTTCACGACGGCGGAGTTCACGTCATAGTGGATCTCGCCCTCGGTGCTCTTGTGGAGCACATACTGGTAGCCGTCCTCTGCAACTGCGAAGGTGCCTCCGAGGTCGACGAGCTGAGCGGTGGTGTTCACGCCTTCAGCTACCTTGAAAGGAGCGATCTCGATGGTGGTCTTGCCGTAGGTGCACTTGCCGCGGAGCTCGAGATAGCTCTTCTCCACGCCCTTGTCATACTTGAAGTTTACCTTCTGGCTTACCTTGCCGCCGTTGTCGTGGGAAATGACGGTGTAGTTGTCCTTGACGTTTTCGCCCTGATAGGTGAAGGTCGGGCCGACCTGGGAACCGCCTTCGTACACGAGGACGGGAGTGACGGATACAATAGCGTTAGGATAGAAATAATCCTCAGGATAGGTGACGGTGATCTCGGCGGGGATGTTGTCCCCCACGAGCTGGAGCACCTCGGGGTTGCAGGTGACTTTCACGTTTTCGGCGAGAGCCATCTTCTCAGCCCTTGACTTTGCACAGGAGGATGCTGAGAGTACGAGCACTGTGAGTGCTGCGAATGCGAGAATTTTTTTCATAATAATTTATGGATGTTGTTTTATCTTCTATCCGACAAAGATAAAAATAATTCCGTAACTTTGCGAAGATAATTACTATGGATAGCCAGGAACTGCAGAAACTTAAGAACAAGTACGACATCGTCGGCAATGACGATGCCCTCGGCCGTGCCCTGGAGACCGCGGTGGCCGTCGCGCCCACCGACCTCACGGTGCTGATCACCGGCGAGAGCGGCGTGGGCAAGGAGGTCATTCCGCAGATAATCCACCAGAACAGCCGCCGCCGCACCGGCAAGTACCTCGCTGTGAACTGCGGGGCCATCCCGGAGGGCACCATCAACGCCGAGCTCTTCGGCCACGAGAAGGGAGCCTTCACCGGAGCCGTGGGCGAGCGCAAGGGCTACTTCGAGGAGGCGAACGGGGGAACCCTCTTCCTCGACGAGATAGGCGAACTCCCGCGCGAGACGCAGGCAATGCTCCTGCGCGTGCTCCAGAGCGGGGAATATATAAAGGTAGGCTCGTCCAAGGTCGAAAAGACCGACGTCCGCGTGATAGCGGCCACCAACGTCAACCTTTCCTACGCCGTGGCCACCGGCAAGTTCCGCGAGGACCTCTATTACCGCCTCACCGGCATACAGATCTCCATCCCGGCGCTGCGCGAACGCAACCGCGACGACATCTACCTGCTGTTCAGGAAGTTCTCCTCCGACTTCGCCGAGAAGTTCAACCTCTGCAAGCTCGCGCTCAGCCACGACGCCATCGGCCTGCTCACCTCCTACCGCTGGCCGGGCAACGTGCGCCAGCTCAGGAACGTGGCCGAGGCTGTCACCGGAGTCGAGTCGCGCCCCGTCTCCCCGGGTTCGGAAAGGGTGGAGATAGGCGCCGCGACCATTATGAAGTACATCCCGCAGGAGAAGGGCGAAGTGCTGCCGGCCGCAGTGGGCGCGCAGGGCTCCGGCTCCGGGATGGGCGATTCCGACAAGCAGATGATAATCAAGGCCATCCTCGACCTCAAGCAGGAAGTGGACCGGCTCAAGGGCATGATAGAAGGCGGGGCCGTCCCGGCGGCGAACGCCATCGCCCCGGCGCACGCGGATGCGCACGAAAGGTATGAGGAGGAACCGGAAGAGCAGTTCGCCACCGTGTCCGCCCATCCGGAGCGCCTCGTGACCGCACCTTCCCAGCAGCCCCCGCTCAACCTCAAGGAAGCCGGCAACGAACTCATCGAGCAGGCCCTCGCCCGCCACGGCGGCAAGGTCAAGCCGGCCGCCGAAGAGCTCGGGATCTCCGAACGCACCATCTACCGTTTCCTCGCCAAACAACGCTCGTCCAGATGAAAAGGATACTTGCACTGACCATCGTGCTGCTCGCGCTCTGCAGCTGCGGCATCTATTCTTTCTCCGGCACCAGCATCCAGCCGGACGTCAACACCATCACCATCAACTTCTTCGAGAACAAGGCTCCGAAGATCAACCCGTCCCTGTCCAATGACCTCACGGAGGCCATCAAGACGCAGTTCCGCAAGATGACCAGGCTCGAGCAGGTGGACATGGACGGCGACATGGAGATCACCGGTTCCATCGTTGGATACGACGTCAGGGCAACCGCCGTGACCGCCGACGAAGTGGCCGCGCAGAACCAGCTCACCGTGACCGTGAAGGTGAGTTTCGCGGACAAGAAGCATCCTGAAGAGGATTTCAACGACAAGACATTCTCCGCCTATGCGGTCTACGACTCCAGCAACTCCCTCGATGCGGTGGAGTCCAGCCTGTGCGTCGAGATCATAGACAAGATAGTGGAAGACATCTTCAACGCCACGGTCGCCCAATGGTAAGCAACAGCATAGACATCCGCAGCCTCACCCTGGAGGAGCTGTCCGGCGTGGTGAACATCTACCCCTGGTACGGCGGCGCCCGCGTGGAGCTGTGCAACCGCATGCGGCAGATGGGCGCGCTGAGCTCGGAGATGCTCCGGAGCACCGCCCTCTACGTGGGCAGCCGCAGGATTCTGTACGACATGGTCCACGGCACCCTGAAGGCCCTTGCGCACGACGCCAACGTGCCCAGGCGCACTGAGGACGGCGGCGTGGCGAAGGCTCCGGCGCAGGAGGAAAGGCGCATCTTCGTGGCCGGCGGCGACTACTTCTCGCAGGCGCAGTACACCGGCGTCAGGAAGTCCGACGACAACATCTTCTCCAGTTTCGCCACCAAGGCCCGCTCCGAAGGCTACGTGGAGCCGGAGGGGGAATCGAGCGACGAATTCTGCACCGAGACCCTCGCCCAGATCTACCTCGAGCAGGGCTATCTGGCTGAGGCAAAGAAGATTTATTCAAAATTAAGTTTGCGATATCCAGAAAAAAGTGCTTACTTTGCAGCCCTTATTGACGAAATAAACAGAAACTGATATGAACGTAGTATTCACAATTCTCATCGTCCTCATCATCCTGGCGTCCCTTCTGCTCATCCTCGTGGTGCTTCTGCAGAACGGAAAGGGAGAGGGCTTGGCCAGCAACTTTGTCGCAGGCAACCAGACCTTCGGCGTGCGCCAGACCGCCGATATCCTTGAGAAGATCACCTGGGGCCTCGTGGCATTCATCCTCGTGGTTTCAGTGATTTCCTCCTTCACCGTCAACCGCAACGTGAGCGGCGTGGACATCACCGACCAGATCGAGAACGTGGAGGACCAGCCCATGGCTTTCCCTTCCTCTCCGGTGGATATGGCCAGCCCCGAGGCAGCTCCCGCAGAGAACGCTGAGTAGCACCTCGCCGCTGACAGTTTGTCAGTGGAACATAATTTGACCGATAGTCCGTCGGCCCGCAAACCGGGCCGGCGGATTTTTTATTATGGCAAACGACAAATACGAATTCTTGAGCAAATATGCGGTCGACCTCAACGAGGCGGCCGCCAAAGGGAAACTCGATCCGGTCATAGGCCGGGACGACGAGATCAGAAGGGTCCTGCAGATCCTTTCCCGCAGGACCAAGAACAATCCTATATTGGTAGGCGAGCCGGGCGTGGGCAAGACGGCCATAAGCGAAGGCATAGCCATCAAGATAGTGAACGGACAGGTGCCTGAGAACCTCAAGAACCGCAAGGTCTTCTCGCTGGACATGGGTGCGCTCATAGCCGGTGCGAAGTACCAGGGCGAGTTCGAGGAGAGGCTCAAGGGCGTAGTCAAGGAAGTGGTGGACTCCGACGGCGAGATCATCCTCTTCATAGATGAGATCCACACCCTCGTGGGCGCAGGCCGCTCCACGGGCGCGATGGATGCATCCAACATCCTCAAACCGGCGCTCGCAAGGGGCGAACTGCGCACGATAGGCAGCACGACCCTCGACGAATACCAGAAATACTTCGAGCAGGACAAGGCTCTCGAACGCCGTTTCCAGAAGGTGATGGTGGACGAGCCGAGCACCGCCGAGAGCATAGCGATCCTCCGCGGTCTGAAGGAGAAATACGAGAACCACCACCGCGTGTCCATCGAGGACGACGCCCTCATAGCCGCGGTGAACCTCAGCCACCGCTACATTTCCAACAGGTTCCTGCCGGACAAGGCCATAGACCTGGTGGACGAGGCGGCTTCCAAGCTCCGTCTGGAGATGAACAGCGTGCCCGAGCCCATCGACGACCTCAACGCGCGCATACGCCAGCTCCAGATAGAGAAGGAGGCTATCAAGCGCGAGGGAACCACCCTGAAGAGCGAGAAGATAGACGAGGAACTGAAGAGCGCCCGCAAGCAGCTGGACGCCCTGATGGAGCGCTGGAATTCGGAGAAGGGCATCGTGACCGAACTGAACAACCTGCGCCAGCAGATAGAGGACTACAAGCAGGAAGCGGCGGTGGCCGAGCGTGCCGGCGACTACGGCAAGGTGGCGGAGATACGCTACGGCAAGATGGCCGAGGCGCAGAAGCGGCTCGACGAACTGAATGCAAAGCAGGACGCCATCAAGGACCCGATCATCACCGAGGCCGTCACCCCGGAAGACATAGCCGAGGTCGTGGCCCGCTGGACCGGCATCCCGGTGGCGCGCATGCTCGAAAGCGAGAAGGAGAAGCTGCTCCGCATGGAATCCGAACTCCACAAGCGTGTCGTGGGACAGGACAAGGCCATCGCGGCGGTGTCCGACGCAGTGCGGCGCAGCAGGGCCGGCCTCAGCAACGAGCACCGTCCCATAGGATCGTTCCTCTTCCTGGGCAGCACCGGCGT
>CADAFW010000051.1:10046-12891 GCA_902787295.1 uncultured Bacteroidia bacterium | reverse complement strand
TTGGGGGAGTAGACGTCCCTGCCGCCGTGGTGCAGGCTCATCGGGCAGGTCTTTTCGTCGAACTTGAACACGTCGCTCAGCCTGACATCCACGCCGTAGCCGTCGAATTGCGCGGGGTCGCCATTCTCGCCGTCCGTGGTTACGTATGCCGGGGCGTTCACTATGGCCCAGTTGATGTGGCAGGGGATGTCGTCAAGCGCGTCCACGCGTTCGTACGCCGGGGTCTGGGAACTGGTTGCGAGCAGCAGCGCGAGGTGCGAGCCTGCGGACATCGATATGGTGCCAATCTTCTCGGGGTCGAATCCGCGCTTGGCGGCTTCGCTGGGTCGAATCCGCGCTTGGCGGCTTCGCTGCGGACCATCCTGACTGCGCGCTGCCCGTCTTCCCAGGCGCTCTGGTAGATGGGAAGTCCCACGGGGCGGGGGGTCCTGTAGACGAAGTTGACGCACTGGAAGCCCAGGGCGGTGAGTTCCTCGTTCCATTTCTTTATGAGTCCGACGTCGCAGCAGTTCATGTAGCTGCCGCCGGAGATCAGGATCATGCATCCGCCGTTCCTCGTTTCCTCCGCCGGGGCTGCGAACCACTCGATATAGGCCGTGCGGTGCTTTGCAGGCTTGAATTTCTCCGCCTTCACCTCGTCCGTCATCGCGGCTATCTGGTGGTCCTGCGGGTCGGGCATCTTGCCCTTGGGCCAAATGGTTTCACGTTCCTGCGCAAACGCCCCCAGAGTGACGAAGAGGGCCAGCAGTGTCATTATCCTTTTCATTGTTCCTTGGTTATTCGTATACAGCGAATAAAGATACAAAAAAAAAGACCGGCAAAAATGCCGGCCTCTTATCTTTGCGGGTGCAGAACAATTACTGCTCGTCCTGGAGACGGAGATGCTGTACGTAGATCGCCTTCATCCTGGCGACGCGACGCTTTGCAGAAGGCTTCTCGAAATTCTTGCGAGCCCTCATTTCGCGGATGGCGCCTGTCTTTTCGAACTTCCTCTTGAACTTTTTCAGAGCGCGCTCGATATTCTCACCATCTTTTACCGGTACGATAATCATCCTTTAAATCACCCCCTTTTTCTTTTTAGAGCGTGCAAAGGTAGCGAATTATTTTAATTCTGCAATAAAATCTTTCATTCCTTCGCTTCCCGTCTTCCTGATATGCTTCATCCTGCTGTCGAATAGCGGGACTTCCGCCGGGTCTATCACATAGATGGGCGTCTCGAAGCGGGCGTAGCGGTAGAGGCTGGCGGCAGGATAGACCTGCATCGATGTGCCGATGATGAGCAGGATGTCCGCCTTGGCTACCAGGTCGATAGCGGGCTCGAGCTTGGGAACGGCTTCCCCGAAGAAGACTATGTGCGGCCTGTACTGCGCCCCGTTGGGGGCCAGGTCGCCGAGTTTCACCTCGTCGTAGCCGCAGTCCACCACGTAGCGCTCGCTGAATCCGTCGTAGTCGTTGCAGGTGTTCTCCGGGCGTATCTTGGTGGCCTCGCCGTGGAGATGGACCACGTGGGTGGAGCCCGCGCGCTCGTGGAGGTTGTCCACGTTCTGGGTTATGACATCTACTATATAATTGTCTTCCAGCGATGCGATCAGCCGGTGCGCATCGTTGGGCTTCACGTCCCGTATCCTCTTGCGGAGGCCGTTGTAGAATTCCAGCACGAAGCCGGGCTGCCTGGCCCAGGCCTCTGCGGAAGCGACTTCCATGGGGTCGTACTTGTCCCAGAGGCCGCCGTTGTCGCGATAGGTGCTGAGGCCGCTTTCCGCGCTGACCCCCGCGCCGCTGAGTACCACTATCCTTTTTTTCATGTTATTCCGCCGCTATTTCGAAGAATTCCTTGCGCACCCAGTATTCGAACAGGGGATCGAGGATCACCGGCTCGTCCTTCTCGTCGAAGGTGATGATCTCCTTCTTGCAGAGGGCCTCGCGCAGGCGCTTCACGTTGGCCGAGGAGTTGAGGTTGTAGCGCTGTATGACCTCGGAGCTGCTGAATTTCGTGTAGCCGTCGAGTATGGCGCGGAGCAGGCAGATCTGGAAGGTAGTGAGGTCGTTCATCGTGGCGATGAACCTCGGTTCGTGTATGGAGATGAGCACGTCCAGCGCCTCCACCAGCACCGGCTCCATTATATAGCCTTTCGAGAGGGAATCGCAGATGGCGGCGAAGTGGTTGATGTACCAGATGTTGTTGCGGAAGAGTTTGCATACTCCCAGCATCAGGTCGCGGTCCAGGACCTTGCCGCTGGCGAGGAAGCCGCGGATGATGTGGTCTATGATTTCCTTCGCCTCCAACTGGCTGATTTTCAGGTGCTCGGCCCTGCGGAAGAAGAGCTTGCGCACTTCGAAGATTTCCTTCATCGCATTGACTTGCGAGCCGGTGAAGATGTAGCTGCACCACATCCTGTGCTCCGGCTGGAGGTTCTCGAAGATGCCCTGGAGTATCTTGCAGACGCGGGTGCCGTCTTCCGTGAGCATCACGTTCTGGAATTCGCTGAGGACGATGTAAAGCTTCTGCGAGCGGTCCCTGGCGATGCGGTAGGGAAGGGCGAGAATGGCGCGGATGTCCGAATCGTCTATGTCCCAGTTGAGCGAAAGTATCTGGTCCTTGGAGGAATAGATCTCGGGATCGAAGACGAAATGGGTGTTCTCCAGATACCTTTCCACCACTTTCGGATAGTCTTCCGGGGAGAAGCCCGCGCCCTTGATCATGGTGGATCCGAGGCGCATCATCAGGTCTGCGATGGTGCGGACGTTGAGGAGGGAGAATTCTATGGGGGTGAACCTCTGGGTGGAGACCTTCATATTGTAGAAGGCCTGCCTGATGAGGGACATCTTGCCCGTCTTCACGGGT
>CADAFW010000051.1:0-10040 GCA_902787295.1 uncultured Bacteroidia bacterium | reverse complement strand
CGGCCGATGTTGTTCTTGCCGACCACAGGTTTGTTGTACACGAAGGGACTGTCCATTGCGGTAACAATATTGTTTCACCGCAAATGTAACAATTATTTCGATATATCGGCTTCCGTGAGGCGGGTATTCATCCAGCGGCCGCGGCGGATGCGCACGGCGAAGATGATTCCCTTGGCGGTGAGTTCCGTGGCCATCGCCACCCAGTAGCCCAGGAGCCCCATTCCGGGGATGAGCAGGAGCGCCAGGCCGATGCGGATGACCCACATGCTGAGCAGGTTGATGAGGCTCGGGACCAGGGTGTCGCCGGCACCGATGCAGCAGCCGTAGGCGACTATGCTGATGCCGAAGAAGAACTCCGCGAACGCCTCGATCCTGAGGCACTGCGCGCCGAGCCGTATGACCTCCGGGTCGTTGCTGAGCATATCCATAAGCTGGGGCGCGAAAGCCCACATCAGCACCGCCAGGGCCGCCATCATCGAGGCTCCGGACAGTATGGTGATGCGGGAGAACTTCCTCGCGAGGTCCCTGCGTCCGGCGCCGAGGCTCTGCCCTACGAGGGTCGTGGCGGCGTCCTGCATTCCGTAGCCCGGCAGGTAGCAGAAGCCTTCCGCTATGATGGCGAAGGAATTGGCCGCGATGGCAATGGTGCCCAGCGGCGCGATGATCACCGTGGCGGCGATGTATGCCCCGCGGGTGACCAGGTTCTGTATCCAGAGCGGCCAGGCGATGCCGAATGCCTGTTTGTTGACCCACTGCGTGGTGGCCTGAGCGGAGCGGTTGAGGGCTTCCTTCTCCTCCATCGGGCCCTCCTCCGCGGTACCCCTCAGCTCCTTGCTGCGGGTGAGAATGTATATCAGCCCGAATGCGCCGGCGCAGAGTTCCGCGATGCCGGTTCCGAGCGCGGCTCCGGCGGCGCCCTTGTGCAGGACGAAGATGAAGAGGTAGTTGAACGCCACGTCCAGCACGCACATCGCCACGCTCACTATGCTCGGCACCTTCACGTTGCCGCTGGCAATCAGCGCCGCCTCGGTGTAGACGGCGACCTGGAATATGGGCAGGAAGAGGGCGTAGATGCGGAAATATGCGGTGGCGTCGGACAGGATCTCCGGCGAGCCTCCGAGCCAGCGGGGGAGGGCGCCGCTGATGGCGATGCCTGCCAGCGCGAGGATGAGGCTGCCGCCGAGCACGGTGAAGAGGCCCTGGCGGAAGATCTTCCGGGCACCCTTGAAGTCGCGGGCGCCGCAGCGGTGCGCTATCTGCACCGTGTAGCCGGAACTGTTTGCGTAGCAGAAACTTCCGAAGATCCATCCGGTGCTGCTTACGAGCCCGATGGCGGCCGCGGGACCGCTTCCGAGGCGGCCTACCATGCCGGCGTCGATGTAGCTCATCAGGCACATCGAGAGCTGGGCGAGGATGGCCGGGACGGCCAGCAGGAAAGTCAGCACGAGGGCTTCCCTTCCCTGGAAGCCGGCCCCGTTCCTCAGTTTTCCGAGCAATATTTCCTTCCTGCTCTCCATTTCGGCGACAAAAGTAAAGAAAATTTGGGGATTATCAGAAAGTTACATATATTTGCGGTCCATTTTTGATGGCCGTCAAGCCAGGATTAAGAGCTGCCTCGAGGGCAGACGCTTGCGGTCGAAACTTTTAACAAGTTTTATTTATGTACGCAATCGTAGAAATTGCAGGCCAGCAGTTCAAGGTAGAAGCTGGAAACGAAATCTTTGTGCAGAGGCTCGCCGAAGCCAAAGGTGCAGACGTGGAGTTCACCAAAGTCCTTCTCGTTGCAGATGACGCAGCAGTAAAGGTAGGTACTCCTTATGTAGAGGGCGCAGTAGTCAAGGCTACCGTACTCGATGACGAAGCCAGGGCAGACAAGGTGATCGTCTTCAAGAAGATCCGCCGCAAGGGCTTCCAGAAGCTCAACGGACACCGTCAGCTCCTTTCCAAGATCAAGATCAACGCAATCGCTTAAATTCAGAAGACTATGGCACACAAGAAAGGACAATCAAGTTCAAAGAACGGTCGTGAGTCACAAAGCAAGCGCTTGGGTCTCAAGAAGTTTGGTGGTGAAACCGTAAAGGCTGGCAACATCATCGTCCGTCAGAGGGGCACCGTCCACAACCCCGACAAGAACGTCGGCATGGGCAAGGACCACACTCTCTACGCTCTCGTTGCAGGAACTGTGAAGTTCACCCGCAAGAAGGAAGACAAATCCTACGTTTCAGTCATCCCTTTTGAGAACTAATCTCGAAGGACGAGCAAATAAAAGGGCCTTACGCTTCGGGAAAAGTGTAGGCCCTTTATTTTTAAGACAGCAGTCAACAATCCAGATATATGCTTACACTCAAGACTCTCCGTGACAACCCCCAGGAGGTTGTCGAGAAATTGAAGATAAAGAATTTCGACGCACAGAAACTCGTGGACACCGTCCTCGAGCTCGACAGGAAGCGCCGCGCCCTCCAGACCGAGAGCGACGCCCTGCTCGCTCAGCAGAAGCAGAAGGCTGCGGAGATCGGCGGCCTGATGAAGCAGGGACTCCGCGATGCCGCCGAGAAGGTCAAGGCCGAGGTGGCTGCGCTCAAGGCGAAGTCCGGAGAACTCCTCTCGGAGATGGATGCCGCCGAAGCGGAACTCGAGAAGGATCTCGTGCTCATGCCGAACATGCCCTGCGACCTCGTGAAGCCCGGCAAGGGCGCCGAGGACAACGAGGTGGTCAAGATGGGCGGCCCCGAGGTCGTCCTCCCGGAGAATGCGCTTCCGCACTGGGAACTCGCAAAGAAATACGACATCATAGACTTCGACCTCGGCGTGAAGATCACCGGAGCCGGTTTCCCCGTCTATAAGGACAAGGGTGCGAAACTCCAGCGCGCGCTCATCAACTTCTTCCTCGACTGCAACACCGCAGCCGGCTACAAGGAAGTGGAGCCGCCGGTGGTGGTCAACAAGGATTCGGGCTTCGGCACCGGCCAGCTTCCCGACAAGGAAGGCCAGATGTACCACGCGGAAGTGGACGATTTCTATCTCGTTCCCACCGCTGAGGTGCCCGTGACCAACATCTTCCGCGACGTCATACTGGATGCCGACAAGATCCCGCAGAAGCTCACCGCCTACACCCCGTGCTTCCGCCGTGAGGCCGGTTCCTATGGCAAGGACGTCCGCGGACTCAACCGCCTGCACCAGTTCGACAAGGTCGAGATCGTCCGCGTGGAGAAGCCGGAGGACAGCTACGCCGCCCTCGACGAGATGGTCGCCCACGTGGAAAGCCTGGTGAACAAGCTCGGCCTCCGCTACAGGATACTCCGCCTGTGCGGCGGCGACCTGAGTTTCACCTCGGCCATCACCTATGACTTCGAACTCTGGTCCGCAGCCCAGCAGCGCTGGCTCGAGATCTCTTCGGTTTCCAACTTCGAGACCTATCAGGCCAACCGCCTGCACCTGCGCTACCGTGACGCGAACGGCAAGACCCAGCTCGCGCATACTCTCAACGGCAGTTCCCTTGCGCTTCCGCGCGTGGTCGCCGCTCTTCTCGAGGACAACCAGACCCCTGACGGCATCGTCATCCCTGAGGTCCTCCGTCCTTACACGGGCTTCGACGTGATCAAGTAATTCCCTCATCGGAATGTCCATGGAAGCACGGACTATTTTAGGCATAGACCCCGGAACCAACCTGCTTGGTTTCGGGATCGTGCGTATTGACGGGGCCGGCAAGCCGCACTATGTGGACATGGGCGTCGTCGATATGCGCAAGATGCCGGACAACTATGAGAAACTGAGGATAATCTTCGAGAAGGTGGGTGCGCTGTGCGACCTCCACCATCCCGACGATCTCGCGATAGAATCGCCTTTCTACGGCAGGAACGCCCAGGTCATCTTCAAGCTCGGCCGGGCCCAGGGGGTATGCATGGTCGCAGCCCTTTCCCGGAACATTCCCGTCTATGAATATGCGCCGTCCAAGGCCAAGATGGCCATCTGCGGAAACGGTGCGGCATCCAAGGAGCAGGTTGCGCTGATCGTGGAGAAAACGCTTGGTATAAATATTGAAGCCAAGTATCTCGATGCAACTGATGCCCTTGGCATCGCGATGTGCCACTACTACCAGCTCACGAGTCCGCTTGCGAGCGTCGGCGCTGCGACGTCCTGGGAGAAGTTCCTTCAGCTCAACCCCGACAGGATCAAGAAATAACAAGTAGTGTATCTCATATGAATAATTTCCGCTATCTCCTCGCGATGGCTCTGCTGTTTCTCGCGGGCGCAGGGGCGTATGCGCAGCAGCGTTCCATCACTGCCGTGCTCAAGGACGGCTCCAACGGCGAGCCCGTCAGCTTCGCCACAGTCACCATTACGAAGCAGGGCCAGAAGGACCACTATAAGTACACCCTCAGCAACGAGGCGGGCGAAGTGAAGCTGGAAGGCGTCCGCAACGGCAACTACGTCTTCAAGGCTGAAATGCTTGGCTATGAGGCGTTTACAAAGGACATTACCGTGGCTGGCAAGGACGTGGAACTCGGCACCCTGGAGATGAAGGTGGACAGGCAGCAGCTGGATGCCGCCAGGGTGAGCGCCGTGGGCAATCCCATCATCATCAAGAAGGACACGGTGGAATTCAACGCATCTTCGTTCAAGACCACCGACAACGACGTGCTGGAGGACCTGCTCAAGAAACTTCCCGGCGTGGAGGTGTCCGAGGACGGCTCCATCACCTTCAACGGCGAGACCATCAAGAAGATAACCATCGACGGCAAGACCTTCTTCCTGGACGACCCTTCCCTCGCGTCCAAGAACCTTCCCGCCAAGATAGTGGACAAACTCAAGGTCGTCAACAAGAAGAGCGACCAGGCCGAGTTCACCGGCATCGATGACGGCGACGACGAGACCGTGATCGACCTTTCGGTCAAGAAGGGAATGATGAACGGCACCTTCGGCAACATACTCGTAGGCGGCGGCCACGACGTCCCCTCCACCGACGTGCAGGGCGACTGGCGCTACCAGAGCAACGCCTTCATAGGCAAATTCACCGACAAGACCCAGCTCAGCTTCATATTCAACGGCAACAACACCAACAACCGCGCGTTCAACGACATGGCCGGCTCCATGATGGGCGGCATGATGGGCGGCGGAGGGATGATGGGCCGCGGCCAGGGCGGCTGGGGTGGCCAGAACGGCATCACCACCTCCTGGATGGGCGGTCTCAACGGCGCCTTCACGCTCTTCGAAGACAAGATGGACCTCGGCGCCAACTACCTCTATAACAGCACCAACAAGGATGTCATAGAAGAGAGCGACAAGGCTGCTTACCTCGACAACTACACGCTCTACACCAGCTCGAACGGCTTCTCGAACACCAGGACCGGAGGCCACCGCATGGGCGTAAGGCTCGAGCACAAGTTCTCCGAGAACACCTCCATCCTCTTCGAGCCGCAGTTCAACATAGGCGGGGGCAGCTTCAGCCAGACATCCAATTCCTCCACCAGCAGGGATTCGCGCAGCAACCTCCTGAACACGTCCTCCTCCCTCTCTTCCGGCGACAACAGGAACTGGAACGCCA
This sequence comes from uncultured Bacteroidia bacterium, assembly GCA_902787295.1. GTDB lineage: Bacteria > Bacteroidota > Bacteroidia > Bacteroidales > UBA932 > Cryptobacteroides. The sequence goes on along the minus strand of CADAFW010000051.1, from coordinate 4,495 downwards.
GCGGCTTCGGCCTCCTGCGCCAGCGCCTCGGAATACCCGGACGCACCCTCACCGTGATGGGCCGCTACGGCGTTTCCGACAACGAGCTCCGCAATGGCGTCAACTGGTCCAAGACCACGTCCTACGACGACGGGATGCCTTCGGACAGCCTGATCAACCAGATGTACGCCAGCAACGCTAGGACCTACTCCCTGTTCGGCCGGGCCACCTACACCGAGCCTATAGGGAACAACTTCTACCTCGAGGCCAACTACGGCTACAGCTGGAACAAGTCCACTTCGGAAAAGAATACCGACGACATCCTCCCGGACAGCACGCACGTTTTCAGCGGAAGGTATTCCAACAGCATCGTCAACGACGCCAGGAACCATACCGTCGGTGCCAACGTGATGTACCAGAACGGCAGGAGCCGTGCCCAGCTGGGTTTCTCCGCCGTCAATACGGACACCCGCAACGAGACCACGACATACAATTCCATCACCGGGAAATACGAGGCCCGCGACCCTTACCACAGCAACGTGTGGAAGTTCTCCCCGCAGGCGATGCTGTCCTGGGAGTTCAGCGACAACTCGAGCATCCGCACTTTCTACCGCGGCCGCTCCTCGCAGCCTTCGGTGAACCAGCTCATGCCGGTGCCCGACGTGACCGACCCGCTGAACATCAACTTCGGTAACCCGAGCCTGCTGCCTTATTTCTCCCACAGCATCCGCGGAGATTTCAGGTACAGCAACAAGGAGAAGTTCTCCTCCTTCAACGTGAGGTTCAACGCGGGACTGGTCCAGGATCCTATCGTCAACCTCACATGGTACGGCACCAACGGCGGCGCGTACAGCATGCCCGTCAACGGGCCCGCCTCGGCCAGCGCAGGCTTTTTCTCCTTCCTGAACACCCCCATCGCGAAGTCCGACTTCTCCTTCTCCAACATGTTGAGGATGAACTGGTCCAAGTCTTCGAACTATGTGGGCTCGAACATCAGCATGGACACCTACAACGACCCTGCGGGAGGCTATTACGCCTTCATGGACGAGCTCATAGCCAACTTCAAGGACAAGGCCTACTTCGACGGGCACATAACCCTGAACACCACGAACACCATCGGGGCGACCGAGCGGGTCAGGTTCACCTACAGGAACGACAACCTGGAGCTTACCACCACCGCCCGCACGAGGGTCAGCTACTCCACCTACACCATCTCCACCATCGCGCCGCTGCTCACCTTCAACAACCAGGTCGGCGGCACCGCCAACTGGACCTGGACGGCCATAGGACTCACCACCAAGGGTGAATTCAACTACAACTGGTACAACGGCTACGCCTCCAATCCGGCGCCTGAATACATCCTGAACGCGGAGATACAGAAGAGCCTCCTGAAAGGCCTGCTGACGCTCGCGGTCAAGGGCTATGACATCCTCGGACAGTCCAAGAACCTCATGGTCAGCGACAACGGAAACATCCACTCGGAGACGCTGAACAATACCCTCGGACGCTACATCGTGGCATCCGTCACGGTCAGGTTCGGCACATTCAAGGGCATGGGCGGCGGCCGTGGCGGTCCCGGCGGTCCCGGTGGCCCCGGAGGCCCCGGCAGGGGCATGGGCGGCCCGCCTCCCGGACGTTAGAATGAAGATGGCAGCAATGCCATCTTTTTTGTTTATATTTGTAAACTATGATTACGGAAATCCTTTCGGCCCTCCTCATAGGCGTCCTCGCCGCGCTGCCACCGGGACCCGTACTGATGCTGGTGATCCAGAAGACCCTCAACCACGGACGGTGGAGCGGCTTCTTCACCGGGCTGGGTGCGATGGTCATCGATACGCTCTATGCGGCGATAGGCTTCTACGCGCTGGGCTTCGTAAGGGATTTCATTGACAGCCATACCGCACTTATCCTGCTGGCAGGCGGTGCCGTAGTGACCCTGATAGGCGTATGGATGACCTTCCGCAGGGTGCCCGCAGTGTATGAGGGCGACATCCGCACGTCGCACAAGGCCAAGGCCGGATATGCCGGACAGGCGATGGTCTGCGCCCTCTCCAACCCCGGAGCCCTCGCGCTCATCCTCGGCTACCTGGCATTCTTCGGGCTGGACGTGAACTCGGCGGAATGCCCCGTATGGGCGCTGCTTCCCTGCATTGCCGCCGGCGAGGCGACGTACTGGTTCTGCCTGACGGGTTTCGTCCACCGTTTCTGGCACCTGAAACCCCGCAGCCTGGGCAGGATGAACAGGATCTCCGGCATCGTTATCGGCGTCGTGGGCCTGGGGCTGATGATAAAAGGTTTGACAATGATTCTTGCATAAAAGATGGAAAAGAAAAAGAAAGCAAAGGAACAGCCGAAAGGCATCCTGGGCAACTGGATAGTCAGGAACCTGCTGCTGGCGGTGCTCTTCGTGGTATTGCTCATCGGCGGCGCCTCGCTGGCGCTCACCCTCGGCACCCAGCACAACAGGGAGGTCGAGGTCCCGGATTTCACCAACATGCTCTTCGACGAGGCCCTTCCCGTGGCGAAGGCCGCCGGCGTGAAGCTTGCCGTGACGGACTCCGGATACGTCAAGGGTATGCGCAGGAACGCTATCTACAACCAGAATCCCAATCCCGGGGACAAGGTGAAGCGCGGCCGCGTGATCGAGCTCACCGCGAATTCCCGCAAGGCCCGCAAGATCGCCATGCCTTCGCTCGTCGGACTCAGCACGCAGCAGGCCAAGACGGAACTCGCCAACAGGGGCCTGTCCCTCGGCAAGCTCATCTATGTCAAGGATATAGCCACCAACAACGTCATCCGCCAGCAGTACCGCGGCTATGACATCAAGGCCGGTGCGATGATCTACAGCGGCAGCAGCATCAACCTTGTGGTGGGCCTCAGCCCCTCGGACAACAAGACCTACGTGCCCGACCTCATAGGCAAGAAGCGCATTCGCGCCGTCGACGCCATCCACGACAGCTATCTCAACGTCGGGAAGGTTACCTTCGACAGCAGCGTGAAGAACTACAACGACTCCCTCAATGCGGTGGTGTATTCCCAGAATCCGCAGCACAGCAGGCGCCCGTACATGATGGGCAACGAGGTATCCATCAAACTCACCCTGGATCCGGGGAAAGCCGACGAGGCTGAATCAAAGGAAGAATAGCGGATGGCCGGACTCGACGATCTCGAGCTTGACGACCTGCAGCCCGAAGACGAGGAGCAGGGGATGTTCGAGCATTTCCGCCTGGCCGTCGACCCGGGGCAGGCGCCGATGCGCGTGGACAAGTTCATGGCCACGCACCTGGAGGACACCTCCCGCCACCGCGTCCAGACTGCCATAAAGGAAGGCTACGTCCGGGTGGGCGATAAGGTCGTGAAGGCCAATTACATAGTGCGCCCGAACGACATCATCCGCTTCGTGATGCCCTACAGGCGCAGGGGAGTGGAGATACTGCCGGAGGACATCCCGCTTGACATAGTCTACGAAGACGACGACGTGCTGATCGTGAACAAGCCCGCCGGGATGGTGGTGCATCCGGGGCACGGAAACTACGACGGAACCCTCATCAACGCCCTCGCATTCCATCTGGGGCTGCGGCAGGAAGCCGATGCCGGCGACGAGCGCATGGGCGTCCTGGTGCACCGCATAGACAAGGACACCAGCGGCCTGTTGGCGGTGGCGAAGAACGACGAGGCCCAGCTGAATCTGGCAAAGCAGTTCTTCGACCACAGCATCGACCGCCGCTACCACGCCATAGTCTGGGGCAACATAAGCGAGGACGAAGGCACCGTGGACGGCAATATCGGGCGGGACCAGAGCGACCGCGTATGCTTCAGGGTCTACGACGACCCGGAGAAGGGCAAGCACGCCGTCACGCACTACCGCGTGCTGGAGAGGTTCGGCTACGTGACCTACGTCGAGTGCAAGCTCGAGACCGGCCGCACGCACCAGATACGCGTCCACATGGCCCACATCGGACACCCCATCTTCGCCGACGAAAAATACGGCGGTATGGAGATACGCAAGGGGACCGTCTATGCCAAGTACAAGCAGTGCCCGCGCCAGGCCCTGCACGCCAAGACCCTCGGGTTCGTGCATCCGGGCACGAAGAAATGGATACAGTTCGATTCGCAGCTGCCCTCCGACATGACCTCCCTGCTGGACAAATGGCGCAAGTACAGCTGCATGATGCCGGAAGAAGATGAATAACAGGACCAATCTCACCCTCTGGGGACTCGTGCTCCTTTTCGCGGTCCTCATGAGCATCCCATGGCTGGTGCCTCACGCCGGGACCGTCGCCCTCGTAGGCTTCCTCCCGCTGCTTTTCGCGGAAGCCATAGCCACCCACACGAAGACCAGACATTTCTGGGTGATGCACTACAGCGCCTTCGTGCTGTGGAACGCGTTCACCACCTTCTGGGTGTGCAACGCCACCGTGGGCGGAGGCATTTTCGCCGTGCTGGCCAACGCCTTCCAGATGTCCGTCGTGTTCGGCCTCTTCCGCCTCGCCCGCAAGCGCATGGGCGGGGTGGT
>CADAFW010000050.1 GCA_902787295.1 uncultured Bacteroidia bacterium | reverse complement strand
CTTATCTCAGCGGAAATCTTCTCGTAACTGTGGAGGATTCCGAGAGGGAGCCCTGTTTCTATGAGCCCGCCGTCTTTAGGAAGGGTGAAATGTTTCATACTACAAATGTAATAATTTATCAGGATTTTCCCTTTATGCATTTCGCGTGTTTCGTCCTGCCCTTCGCAAGGCAATGCCCCGTAGCCGGGACCTGAAATGAGGGTTGACGGTCCCGCCTGCGGGGCGTCGCCTTGCTTCCGGAGTTGCCGGTCCATCGAGGCAGACCGCTCCCGGAACGCCGTATTACGTGCTCCGGAGCGCGCATTTTCACCAGAATCGCGCGCGGAGAACGTGATGTCAGGCAGCGCTCGTACCACTGACCTTCGCCGAATGCTGGCGAAACTGCAGGCGCTTCTCTGCGGCAGGCATTTCCCTGCAGGACCCGTGGCCGCCCGTGGCCTCGTGAACGGGAGGGGCCCGCAAGCGAAGCGCAGTGGGAGGGATGAGCGAAGCGAAGGTAACCGCGGAGAAATGCCTGCCGCGAAAAGAAAGTCCATCGCCCCCGGGGGCAATTCATTTATTGCGTCGTTTTTTCTATTTTTGTATCTGCATAAACCGATAATTGAACTACACCGAAACACAATGATGAAGAAAGCAGCACTCGTATTCCTGGCGCTGGCGATAGCCGTGACGTCCGGAGGCAGGCAGAAGCCCAAGACCCCCGTGTATCTCGACCCGTCCGCCGACGTGGAGGCGAGGGTGGAAGACGCCCTTTCCAGGATGACGCTCGAAGAGAAAGTCGCCATCCTCCACGCGCAGAGCAAATTCTCCAGCCGCGGGGTACCCCGTCTCGGCATTCCCGAACTCTGGACCTCCGACGGCCCCCACGGCATACGTGCCGAGGTCCTCTGGAACAAATGGAGCACTGCCAACTGGACGAACGACAGCTGCATAGCCTATCCTGCCCTGACCTGCCTCGCTGCGAGTTTCGACCCCGCCGTCTCCGCCCTCTACGGCAAGTCCATCGGCGAAGAGGCCCGTTACCGCGAGAAAGACGTGCTGCTCGGCCCCGGCGTGAACATACTCCGCACCCCGCTGAACGGCCGCAATTTCGAATATATGGGCGAGGACCCGTTCCTCTCCTCCGTGATGGTGGTGCCTTACGTCCGTGAGGTCCAGAAAAACGGCGTCGCGGTGTGCGTGAAGCACTTCGCCCTCAACAATGAGGAGAAGTACCGCCACCAGACCGACGTGTACCTCAGCGACAGGGCGCTTTACGAAATCTACCTGCCCGCTTTCAAGGCAGCCGTGCAGAAGGGCGGGGCCTGGTCCGTCATGGCCAGCTACAACCTCTTCCGCGGCCGCCACGTCTGCGAAGACACCGTCCTCACAAAGCGCATCCTCAAGGATGAGTGGGGCTTCGACGGCGTAGTGATCAGCGACTGGGGCGGCTGCCACGACGACGACCTCACGGCCGAAGGCGGGCTCGACCTGGAATTCGGCACCGGCACCAACGGCCTCTCCTCCACCGGCAGCGTATTCGACCTCTACCATCTCGCCAACCCTTACCTGGAGCGCCTCCGCGACGGCCGCGCCTCCATGGAACAGCTCGACGACAGGTGCCGCAGGGTGCTGCGCCTCATAATGCGCACCGCCATGGCCGAGGACAAGCCGTACGGATCCCTCTGCTCAGAAGAGCATTATGCCGCCGCCCGCAGGATAGGCGCTTCCGGCATCGTCCTGCTCAAGAACGACGGTGCGGTGCTTCCAGTGAAGGCGGATGCCAAAAAGATACTGGTGGTCGGCGAGAACGCCATCAAGCCGCTCAACGTGGGCGGCGGTTCATCCTCGCTCAAGACCCAGCACGAGATATCCCCGCTCCAGGGCATTACCGAAAGGGCCGGATGCGAGGTGGTATATGCCCGCGGCTATGTGGGCAGCCCCGGAACCGCGCAGGACGGCCTTGCCACTGCCCGGCTCCAGGATTCCCGCAGTGCCGATGAACTCATCGCCGAGGCCGTAAGCCTTGCCGCCGACGCGGACGTCGTGATCTTCGTAGGCGGCCTCAACAAGGACGGCCAGCAGGACTGCGAAGGCACCGACCGTGTCTCCATGGACCTCCCTTACGGGCAGGACGACGTGATCGCCGCTCTCGCCGCCGCCAACCCCAATCTCGCGGTGGTGATGGTCAGCGGCAACCCGGTCACGATGCCGTGGGCGGATGACGTGAATGCCATCGTACAGGGCTGGTACTGCGGCTCCGAGGCCGGCCACGCCCTTGCCGACGTGCTCTTCGGCGACGTCAACCCTTCCGGAAAGCTGCCTTTCACCTTCCCCGTGAAACTCGAGGACAGCCCCGCCCACTACGGCGGAAAGGAATTCCCCAACCCCGGCAAGACCTTCTATGAAGAAGGCATCTTCGTAGGTTACCGCTGGTTCGAGCACAAGGGCATCAAGCGGCAAGCTCGCCGGCGCCGAGGTGGTGCAGCTCTACATTTCCGCTCCCGAAAGCAGCGTGGAGCGCCCCGTGAAGGAACTCAAGGGCTTCCTGAAGGTATTCCTCGAGCCCGGGCAGAGCTGCGTGGCGAAGATCACCATAGGCAGCGATGAACTCAGCTATTACGACGAGACGTCCGGCGGCTGGGTGGTCGAACCCGGCAGATACGTCGCGCAGGTCGGAACGGCTTCCGACAACATCAGTTCAACGGTAGAATTCAATTTGAGATAATATGAAGTTTTATGCTATCCTGCTCGCAGCGTCGATGTTCGTTGCCTGCACCCCCAAAGAGACCGAATGCACCGTGGCCGTGGTTCCCCAGCCGGTTTCCGTTACCCAGTATGAAGGCAGCCACAAGTATTCCGGTGCCGTGGTGACCAGGTTGGACAAGAAATTGGGAGAGGAAGAGTATGTGCTCGACACCCGCAGGGCCAGGCCCGTCATCACCGGCGGATCCGCGGCGGGTATATATTATGGAAAGGTGACGCTCGGCCAGATTGCGGAGCAGACCGGCGGCGAGGTCCCCTGCCTTCTCATCAAGGACAAGCCTCAGTTCGCCTACCGCGGCGCGATGCTCGACTGCTGCCGCCATTTCTTCCCGCTCGAGGACGTCAAGAAGTTCATCGACATCATGGCGGAGCACAAGCTCAACGTCTTCCACTGGCATCTTACCGAGGACCAGGGATGGCGCATCGAGATCAAGAAATACCCCAAACTCACTTCCGTGGGATCCGTGCGCAAGTGCACCAAGGTCGGCCATCACCGCGACGTGGAGCTCGGCTTTGACGGAATCGAGCACGGCGGCTTCTACACCCAGGACGAGTGCCGCGAGATCGTGGCATATGCCGCCGAAAGGCATATTACCGTCGTCCCCGAGATAGAGATGCCCGGCCACGCCTCCGCGGCGCTCGCGGCATATCCGGAACTCGGCTGCACCGGCGGCCCTTACGAGGTCATCTGCAACTGGGGAATCTATCCCGACATCTTCTGCGCCGGCAAGGACACCGTGATCCGATTCCTGGAAGGCGTGCTGGACGAGGTGTGCGACATCTTCCCCGGCGAATACATCCACATCGGAGGTGACGAGGCGCCGCGCGACCGCTGGAAGGAATGCCCCGACTGCCAGGCGAAGATGAAGGAACTCGGCTACGAGTCCGAGGCGCAGCTGCAGAGCTACATCGTGAACACGATCGAGGCCTACCTCAATGCCAAGGGCCGCAAGATCATAGGCTGGGACGAGATCCTCGAAGGGGGAGTGTCGCAGAGCGCGACCGTGATGTCCTGGCGCGGTGCCAAGGGCGGCAAGGCTGCCGCGGCGCTCGGCAACGACGTCGTCATGGCCCCCAACAGCCATTTCTACTTCGACTACTACCAGACCGCTTCCCGCGAGGGTGAGCCTCTGGGCATAGGCGGGCACCTGAATCTCCGCAAGGCCTATTCCTTCGATCCGTTCGAAGACCTTGACGACGAGGTTAAGGCCCATATCAAGGGCATCCAGGCCAATCTCTGGACGGAGTACATCGCCGATTTCGACAATGCGGAATTCCATCTGCTGCCCCGTCTGGCAGCTCTTTCCGAAGTTGCCTGGAACGCCGGCGGACGCACGGACTACGACGCTTTCGTGGAGCGTGTCCGCAAGGTGCTGGTTCCGGAATACGAGGCGGCTGGATACACTTATGCCGATTTCGCGTTCCGCAATCCGCCGGTCGAGTAGATTTTGTTTTGATTATCAAAAAATTATTGCCTATATTTGCGCGCTTTTGCGGGGCGTGCCCCGGGAGCTCATTACATAAAGTTTAACTACTAGTTTGTTTTTCAATCAAAATGTCAGAAGAAACAAAAGTAATCGCTGAAGAGCCTCAGGTAGAGGTTCAGGCAGCAGAAAAAGAAACCAGGAAGCCTGTTCTCAACGCTTCCGTCGCCCCTGAGGATTTCGACTGGGACGCATTCGAAGGTGGTGACATCTACGGTGCAGACAAGGCCGAGGTCGAGGCAGCTTACGACAAGACTCTCTCCAAGGTAGGCGAGGGCGAGGTCGTAGAGGGCGTTGTAACTTCCCTCAACAAGCGCGAGGTCGTCGTCACCATCGGCGGCAAGAGCGAGGGTGTCATCTCCATCAACGAGTTCCGTCACAATCCTGACCTCAAGGTCGGTGACAAGGTGGAAGTCTTCGTGGAGAACGCAGAGGACAAGAAGGGTCAGCTGGTGCTCAGCCACCGCAAGGCCCGTGCATTCAAATCCTGGGATAGGGTCAACGAGGCATTCAACAACGACGAGATCGTCAAGGGATATGTCAAGACCCGCACCAAGGGTGGCATGATCGTGGACGTGTTCGGTATCGAGGCATTCCTCCCGGGCAGCCAGATCGACATCAAGCCCATCCGTGACTACGATCAGTTCGTAGGTCAGAACATCGATTTCAAGATCGTCAAGATCAATCAGGAATTCCGCAACGTGGTCGTTTCCCACAAGGCTCTGCTCGAGGCTGAGCAGGAGGCTAAGCGCGCCGACCTCATCGGCAAGCTCGAGAAGGGACAGGTCCTCGAAGGCGTGGTCAAGAACATCACCAACCATCCCGAGGAAGTCGTCTCCCTCGACGAGAAGATCAAGGTCGTCGTCCTTGACTTCAACGAGCAGCAGAAGCGCATCGCCCTCGGTCTCAAGCAACTTACCCCTCACCCGTGGGACAACCTCGATCCTGACCTCAAGGTCGGTGACAAGGTCAAGGGCAAGGTCATCCTCATCGCCGACTACGGCGCATTCGTGGAGATCGAGCCGGGCGTAGAGGGTCTCGTACACGTGTCCGAAATGTCCTGGGGACAGCGCCTCCGCAGCGCACAGGAGTTCCTCAAGGTAGGCGACGAGGTCGAGGCCGTCATCCTCAGCATCGACCGCGAGGCACGCAAGATCTCCCTCGGCATCAAGCAGCTCACCGAGAATCCTTGGGAGAACATCCGCGCCAAGTATCCTGTCGGAAGCACCCACAAGGCTACCGTACGCAACATCACCAACTTCGGCGTATTCGCCGAGCTTGAGGACGGCGTAGAGGGTCTCGTGCACATCAGCGACCTCAGCTGGAACAAGATCAAGCATCCTTCAGAGGTTGTCGCCACCGGTGACGTCATCGACGTCCAGATCCTCGAGTTCGACGAGACCAACCACAAGCTCAGCCTCGGCCACAAGCAGCTCACCCCCAACCCTTGGGATGAGATCGAGGCCAAGTTCCCCGTCGGCTCCACCGTCGAAGGTACCGTGGCTTCCATCACCGACAAGGGTGCCAACATCACCCTCGAAGGTGACGCAGAAGGTTTCGCATTCACCCGCGAGCTCGTCAAGGAAGACGGCAAGCAGGCAGTCGCAGGCGAGACCCTTCCGTTCAAGGTCGTCGAGCTCCGTCGCAGCACCCGCCGCATTCTCGTAAGCCATCTCCGCACTTATCAGGAGATCAAGGAGAAGGCCGTCGCAGCTGAGGCAGAAGGCACCAAGAAGGCCATCAAGAAGGTCAACACCAACATTGAGAAGGCCACCCTCGGTGACATCGACGCTCTCGCAGCACTCAAGGAAAAGCTCGAGAAGGGCGAATAATCCCTTATGGAGCTATCTCTTACGACAATGGGCACGGCTTCGGCCATGCCCATTTCTGATAGGTACCCAAGCGCCCAGATGCTCAAGGCAAATGGACGCTTGTTCCTTATCGACTGCGGCGAAGGATGCCAGCAGCAGATGAGGCGCTGCCACTTCTCCTTCGTGAAGATCGAGGCGATATTCATCTCCCATACGCACGGGGACCACGTGTTCGGCCTTTTCGGGCTGCTGAATTCTATGGCGATGTACGGCCGTGCAGTGCCGCTCCACATCTACGGGCCGCAGCCGCTGGGGAACATACTTGCGTTCTACAGGAACTACTTCACCGACGCAGACAGTTTCGAGATAGTCTACCATCCGCTTTCAATGAAAGCCCCGGAGCTCATCCACACGTCCAAGCACCTCACCGTTACGGCGTTCCCGCTGCAGCACAAGATCGCGGCATTCGGCTTCCGCTTCGATGAGATCGTTACGGAGCGCCACCGCCTGGAGAATCCTGCCTACCGCGGGAAATCCTACGCCTATTGCGCGGACACCATGCCCTTCCCGGAACTGCCGGAATGGGTGAGGGGAGTGGACCTGCTCTACCATGAGGCCACCTATTTGGACGAGATGGCCGACAAGGCCGCTGCGCGCTACCATTCCACCACGAAACAAGCCGCGCAGTGCGCCCTGGAGGCGGGTGCGAAGAAACTCGTCGTCGCCCACTATTCCTCCAGGATCACCGATTTCGACGCCTATCTCCGCGAATGCACCGAAGTGTTCCCGGAGACGGTCGCAGCCACCGACTGCCAGGTCTTCGAAATTTAGTATATTAGCGGTGATGAAAAGATTCCTGACCGTCTCAGCCGCCTGCATCCTCCTTCTCGCGGCATTCTTCCTCTGCCTGGCGGCCGACCAGGGCCCGCAGCAGCAGTATATCCGGGAGTACGCAGCGCTCGCACGGAGCGAGATGGCGCGTACCGGCGTTCCCGCCAGCATCACCCTCGCCCAGGGCCTGCTGGAGTCGAACGCGGGAAGGTCCGCCCTTGCCAGCAAGTCCAACAACCATTTCGGCATCAAGTGCCACAATGACTGGAAAGGCAAGAAGACCTATGCCGACGACGACGCGAAGCACGAATGCTTCAGGGTTTACAGGAACGCGGAGGCTTCTTTCAGGGACCATTCCGACTTCCTGCGCTATCAGGACCGCTACAAGGGCCTCTTCGAGCTCGATCCCACCGACTACAGGGGTTGGGCGAAAGGCCTGAAGAAGGCCGGTTACGCCACCGACCCCCGCTATGCGGAAAAACTCATAAAGATAATAGAGGACTATGACCTCTCCGCATACGACAGGACCGACGAAGGCGTGGAGATAGCCGTGCCCGAGACTCCCAAGGAGGTGGAAAGCCCAGTCAAGGTGTCCGCCGGACAGGGGGGCTTCCAGGAATCCGTCACCGTTTCCCTTTCCAGACCGGTTTACCGCCAGAACGGCGTAAACTTCGTATATGCCCTTGCAGGAGAGACTTACGAGTCCATCGCCCTGTCCTACAACCTCTTCAAGAAGGAGATCCTGGCGTTCAACGACCTTGCCGCCGACAGGCCCCTGAAGCCCGGCGAGATGGTCTATATCCAGCGCAAGAAGGCCCAGGCCGCGAAGGGAGTGGACAAATATGTGGCAGGACCTGACGGGGAGACTATGCGCGACATAGCGCAGCGCTTCGGCGTACGCGAAAAGAGCCTCCGCAAGATGGGCGGCTTCGCTGCCGGATTCGAGCCTTCGGAAGGGGATACGATCCTGCTCCGCAAGAAGAAATAGGCGCTACCTTCTGTTGCCGCTTGCGATGCTGATGTAATAGAGCAGGGTCGCGAGCGAACCTATCGCCGCTATCACATAGGTATATGCAGCCCATTTCAGGGCATCCTTGGCCATCGGGGCCGTTTCCACGTCGGTCACGCCGGAATTACCGAGCCACTTGACGGCGCGCGAACTGGCGTCTATCTCCACCGGCAGCGTGACGAGGCTGAAGAACGTGGTCATCGCGAAGAGGATGATGCCCAGCCAGAGGAGTTTGTCCGTGAATTGGATGAGGACCACGCCCGCGAGGAGCACCCACTGCACGGTGTTGTTTGCGAATGAAACGACCGGCACCAGTGCGGACCGGAGCCTGAGCGGGGCGTAACCGGTGGCATGCTGGATGGCGTGGCCGGTCTCGTGGGCAGCCACTGCCGCAGCAGCCATGTTGGCCTGTGCATAGACGCTCTCGCTGAGGTTGATGACCTTCCTCGAGGGGTCGTAATGGTCGGTCAGCCTGCCGGGGATGGAAGTGACCTCCACGTCGGTGATGCCGTTGTCGGCGAGCATCTTGCGAGCTACGTCAGCGCCGGTCATCCCTCCCGGGGTGCCCACCCTGGAGTATTTGTCGAACCTTCTGTTGAGTGTCTGCTGGATGATCCAGGAAAGGACCATCACGAGAATCATTATTATCCAGATGCTCATATCGCTTGTCAGATGTTGATGTCCTCGAGTTCCTCTTCCGAGCGCAGGTTGGCCCGGATGAAATTCTGGCGTTCCACGGTGTTGTCGCCCATATAGAACGTCATTATGTCGGAGATGCTCTCCTCCTCGTGGAGTTTAACGAGGTCGAGCCTCATCTCGGGTCCGATGAAGTGTACGAACTCATCGGACGAAATCTCGCCGAGACCTTTGAAGCGCGTGATCTCGACTCCGGTCTTGAGTTCCTTGACGGCCTTTTCCTTCTCGTCCGGAGAATAGCAGTAGCGGTTCTCCTTCTTGTTCCTGACGCGGAACAGCGGGGTCTGGAGTATGTGGACGTGGCCGTTGCGGATGAGTTCCGGATAGTATTTCATGAAGAAGGTGAGCACGAGCATGCGGATGTGCATTCCGTCGTCATCGGCATCGGTCGCCACGATGATGTCGTTGTAGCGGAGGTTCTCCATGTCGTCTTCCACTCCCAGGGCGGATACGAGCAGGTTGAGTTCCTCGTTCTCGGCCACCTTCTTGCGGCTCTCCTTGAAGCAGTTTATGGGCTTGCCGCGGAGGCTGAACACCGCCTGGTAGTTGGCGTTGCGCGCCTTGGTGATGGTTCCGCTTGCGGAGTCGCCCTCGGTGATGAATATGCTGGACTTCTCCACGAACTCCTCAGTCTTCTCGGTGCGCTTGTCGTTGAGGTGGAAGCGGCAGTCGCGGAGCTTGCGGTTGTAGACGTTCGCCTTCTTGTTGCGCTCGCGGGTCTTCTTCTGGATTCCCGAGATCTCCTCGCGCTCCTGCTGGCTGGCCTTGATCTTCTCCTCGATGACGGGGACTATGTCCGTGTTCATATGGAGATAGTTGTCCAGGTTCTTGGACACGAAGTCGTTGACGAACGCCCTGATGGTGGGACCGTGCTCTATGCCCATCGTGCCGTCCGGCTGCTTCACCTGCTTTTCCCAGGTGTACACCGAACTGAGCTTCACCTTGGTCTGCGCCTCGAAGTTGGGCTCCTGTATCTGCACGCTGATGGCTCCGACGATGCCCATGCGGCAGTCCTCGGGGGCGTAGTTCTTCTTGAAGAATTCCTTGAGCGTCTTGGCCACGGCCTCGCGGTAGGCGGCGAGGTGGGTGCCTCCGTCCCTGGTGTTCTGGCCGTTGACGAAGGAACTGATGTTCTCGCCGTAGGAGTTGCCGTGGGTGATGACTATCTCTATGTCGTCGCCTTCCAGGTGGATGGGCGGATACAGCGGAGTCTCGCTGAGGTTCTCGTTCACGAGGTCGAGGAGGCCGTTCTCGGACTTGTACGGGGTGCCGTTGAGCACGAGCGTGAGGCCCCTCTTCAGGTAGGAGTAGTTGCGGACCATCGTCTCCACGTAGTCCATATGGTACTCGTACTTGCCGAACATCACCGCGTCCGGAGTGAATTCCACGAGCGTGCCGTTCTTCTCTTTGGTCTCGCCCAGGCCCTCGTCCACCAGTTCTCCCTGGCGGAAACGCGCCCAGGAGCACTGCCCGTCGCGGTATGAGCAGGCGTAGAAGTCGAGCGAAAGGGCGTTCACGGCCTTGGTGCCGACGCCGTTCAGGCCGACGGATTTCTGGAATGCCTTGTCGTCGAACTTGCCGCCGGTGTTGAGCACGCTGACGGCCTTTACCACTGAACCGAGGGGGATGCCGCGTCCGAAGTCGCGCACCCGTACGTGGTTGTCCTCGATGTCTATCTGGACCTGCTTGCCGAAGCCCATGGCGAACTCGTCGATGGAATTGTCTATGATCTCCTTGAGGAGCACGTAGATGCCGTCGCTCGGGTTGCCGCCGTCGCCAAGCTTGCCTATGTACATTCCCGGACGCCTGCGGATATGCTGGACGCCTTCCAGGGTCTGTATGTTGTCGTCGTTGTAAGTGGCTGTGTTCTGAACCTCCGCCATTTTCTACTTCTTGTTTTTCTTGACCACACCCTTCAGGTGCAGGACTATTGGTTTCTTGATGTCGGACAGGTAGGCCGTCAGGACCTTGTCGAAGGGGTAGGGCCCTTCGTCGTTGGAATAGGTCGCGGATATGACGCCGCTTGCTCCCGGAGCGATGGTCTCGTGCGTCCATTCCACGTTTGTGCAGCCGCAGGAAGAAACCACCGCATAGATGGTGAGCGGCTCGTTGCTGATGTTGGTCACGGTGAAGCTGGCGCTGAGAGGGCCGTCCTTGAGGCTTACGTTGCCGAAATCGTGGACGGTCCTGTCTATCCGTGCACGACCGCCGAAATCCTCGGCCGCGAGGGTGAGGCCGAGTGCCATGCAGAGGGCTGCGGCGATTATCAAGGCAATTTTTCTCATATCGTACAAAGTTACTATTTTTTGCTTACATTTGCAGGTACAAATTGTGCATCTAATCTAACAAAACGAACAATTATGGCTTACAAGATCTCAGCTGACACCTGTGTCGCTTGCGGAACCTGCCTGGGAGAGTGCCCGTCCGGTGCTATCAAGGAAGGCGACGTCTATACTATCGACCCCGATGTCTGCATCGACTGCGGAACCTGCGCTGACGCTTGCCCCATGGGCGCAATCTCACCTGCAGAGTAATATCCGTCAATCAGTTTGAACCGTCCGTCCGGGGTCTCCGCGACCTTGCCCGGGCGGTTTATTTCGTTTATTGCGAATATCGTACCTTCCGGCCCAATGAACATTTTCGGCCTGTTCAAGAACGTCAGTCCGTTCGTCAAACCGTACCGCGGGCTGGTCATCGCGACCCTTGTGCTCACGCTCATCGGTTCGCTGATGGCCCAGGTCAACGCGATCGTGCTCGACCGGACCGTGGATGCCGTCAACGCCCTTATCGGCGTAAAGGATTTCTCCTGGGCAAAGGCGGCCAGGATCCTGACGATAATATCCATAGTCCTGCTGGGCAAGGAGATCCTCTCCGCGCTCATCACTTACTTCCGGAATTTCTTCGGCGAGCGCATGCGCGTGTTCGTGTCCAAGGACATGAGCCAGGCGGTCATAGACAAGATGCTCACCTTCCGGATGGCCTTCTTCTCCCGCCAGGAGAATGCGACCGGGCAGCTCCAGACGCGTATCGACCAGGGCGTGAGCAGCCTTTCCAGGACGGTCCAGAACTTCTTCATCGACCTGCTGCCGCTCTTCACCAGCTCCATCCTGGCCCTCATCCTCATCTTCGCGGCCAACGTATGGGTGGGCCTCACCGCGCTGTTCATAGTGCCGGTCTATTTCTGGATCACCGTGCGCCAGGCGCGCAAGCTCAAGGGCTGGCGCCGCAACATGCGCGACTACCGCGAGATGAAGAGCCACGGCGTGATGAGCATCATCGAGAGCATCAACGTCATCAAGAGCTTCAACCGCGAGCAGATCGAGAGCGACAAGCAGTGGGACCTGCAGACGAAGTTCACCGACAACCAGATGCTCGTGCGCAAGACCTCCTTCTACTACGATGCCCTCAAGAGTTTCGTGCGGCAGGTCGGCACCGTGCTTATCATCATCCTTACGGCCTACCTGGTGCTCAAGGGCTACCCGGGAATGACCATAGGCAAGATAATGTACCACGTGATGCTCTTCTCCAACGTCACCGCGCCCATCACCCAGCTCCAGCGCATCTTCGACGACATGAACGACGCGCTCATCTATGCCGAGGGCTTCTTCGACATACTGAACGACGAGAGCGAGGTGGAGCCTACGGGGACCTACAGGCCGGAGAAGATCGAGGGCAACTTCGAGATTTCGCACGTGGACTTCACCTATCCCAACGGCACCAAGGCGCTCTACGACGTCAGCATGAAGATCGACAGCGGCAACATCACCGCGCTGGTCGGCCTCAGCGGCGCCGGCAAGTCCACCATCGTGAACCTGCTGGACAAATTCTACGAGCCGGACTGCGGCACCATCACCCTGGACGGCGTGGACCTCAGGGAATACGACACCGCTTTCCTGCGCGAGAACATAGGCCTCGTGCTGCAGAAGAACCATATCTTCGACGGCAGCATAGAGGAAAACATACGCTACGGCAAGCCCGACGCGACTTTCGAGGAGGTCGAGGAGGCTGCCAGGAGGGCTTATATCTATGACCAGGTGGTCGCCCTGCCGAACGGATTCGCCTCGCAGGCCACCCAGCTCAGCGGCGGCCAGCAGCAGCGCATCGCGATCGCGCGCATGTTCCTGAAGAACCCGCCCATCATCTTCCTCGACGAGCCCACGGCATCGCTCGACGCCATCGCGACCGAGCAGATCAAGGCCAGCATAGACGAGATCAAGCGCGGCAGGACGGTCATCATCATCTCCCACTCCATATCGCAGATCATCGACAGCGACGTCGTCTATGCCCTCAGGAAGGGCCGCGTGGAGCAGGGAGGCGACCCGGACGAGGTCTACAGGCAGGGCGGTGTCTACAAGGACATCGTGGATGCCTCTGCCCGTTCGCTCAACATCGAGAAACTCGCCCAGACCATCGACAGCGATGGCGACGGCAAAATGTTCGACTAAAAATGAATATATACGGCAGACTGCTGAAAATGATGGGCTGGAAGGCGGCTGAGACGGCTGCCCCGGAGCCGAAATGCATCATCCTCGGAGTGCCCCACACTTCCATAATGGATTTCGTGATAGCATTCCTCTACTACAAGAGCCTCGGCCACACGGCCAGGGTGATGATCAAGAAGGAATTCTTCAAGGGTCCCCTCGGCGCTCTCCTGCGCAAGGTGGGATGCATCCCGGTGGACAGGAAGAACGGCGCCGCCGTGATCCGCAGCGCCATAGACGAGATGAACGCCGCGGAAGGCGACTTCCATCTTTGCATCGCTCCCGAGGGCACCCGCAAGCCGGTCGCCCGCTGGAAGATGGGCTATCACAAGATAGCCATGGAGACCGGCGTCCCCGTCTATCTGGGCTATTTCGACTGGGGTACCAAGACCGTCGGACGCGGGCACAAGTTCGAGCTGACGGGTGACGCCAAGGCTGACACCGAGGCCATCCAGGCGAAATATGAGGAGATGCACCTGGTGGGCAAGCATCCTGAGAAATACATAACTCACTGATTCTTGCAAACTTCAAAAGAAATGTCTATATTTGCAGCCCCTTTGAACAAGGGGCTTTTTTAACATATTAATTATCAACAAAATGATCAAACAGTACGAAACCGTTTTCATTGCAACTCCCGTTTTGTCTGATTCCCAGATGAAGGAAGCGGTTGCCAAGTACGTGAATCTCATCAAGGACAATGGTGGTGAGATCGTGTACGAAGAGGATTGGGGGCTCAAGCAGCTCGCGTACCCAATCCAGCACAAGACCTCAGGGTTCTATTACCTGATCGAGTTCAAGGCTGATCCTGAATTCGTTGCAACTCTCGAGACCCAGTATCACCGTGACGAGCGCATCATCCGCTACCTCACCGTAGCGCTTGACAAGAACGCCGTCGCTTACGCTGAGCATCGCCGTCAGGTGCGCGCCGCAAAGGCCGCCGCTCCCGCACAGGCACAGGAAGAGGCTGCCCCTGCAGCCGAGGAAGTTGAAACTAACGCAGAGGAGGAATAAACCATGGCTGAGAACAACGAAATCCGTTACCTGAATCCTCCTACCGTGGAGGTTCGCAAGAAGAAGTACTGCCGTTTCAAGAAGGCAGGCATCAAGTATGTCGACTACAAGGACGCTGAGTTCCTCAAGAAGTTCCTCAACGAGCAGGGCAAGATCCTTCCCCGCCGCATCACCGGTACTTCCCTCAAGTTCCAGCGCAAGGTCGCCCAGGCAGTGAAGCGTGCACGCTCCCTCGCCCTTCTTCCGTATGTTACTGACCTCCTTAAATAATTGAAGCGCCATGAAGATCATTCTTAAGAAAGATGTCGCCAATCTCGGCGATGCAGGTGAGATCGTAGAGGTCAAGACCGGATACGCCCGCAATTATCTCGTTCCTCAGGGTTTCGCAGTGGTCGGTACCGCATCTGCCATCAAGCAGCATGAGGAGACCATCCGCCAGAGGGCTCACAAGGAAGCAAAGAACATCGCCGAGGCTGAGGCCAAGGCAGCACAGCTCTCCGCAGCACCCGTCCAGGTTGCAGTGAAGGTCAGCGAGAACGGCAAGCTTTACGGCTCCGTCACCGCCGCCCAGGTCGCCGCAGCCCTTGCAGACAAGGGTTTCGAGGTGGACAAGAAGAACGTCACCGTTCCCGAGATCAAGGAACTCGGCGAGTACGAGGCTCAGGTCAAGTGCTACAAGGGTGTCTTCGCTACCGTCAAGGTCGAAGTCGTCGCTGAGTAATACGCGATCAGCAATATCTGAAAGAGGCCGGCCCATTGCGGGCCGGCCTCTTTTCATTTCAGTGCCGCGGCGTGTTATTCGCCTTCGGGCCTCATCACGAGCTCGACGAAGTTGCCGGACTCGAGGAATGCCTTGGCCTTTGCCTTGACCTTGTCCGGGGTGAGGGCCTTCACGGC